>CABSNH010000024.1 GCA_902478985.1 uncultured Collinsella sp. | reverse complement strand
TCAAGTCGACACGCATAAAAAGCCTCCCATTTCTCGTGTCCAAGAAATGGGAGGCAGTTCACGGGAGACGCAGGGCCGCTTTGCATTGCAGTAAAGCTAGCGGCTACGAACGACGCGGCTCGGGAACCACGAGTCTATCGGGGCTCGCGCCCTCGGCATCCGTCAGGCTCACGTAGCGAATCGACGGATCCCCATACATCGCGTAGTAATAATTGCCCGTGCGCGCGCTAAAGCATCCGGTATAGATAGTCTTCTCGAACTTGCCATCGCCCATCCTGGACGCCCCCTCGATCATCACCACGCCCTCGAGTGAACGGAACATGCGGACGACGTTTTCGGTCTCGCTCTCCTTTTGCGGATAATTGGCATTGAGGTACGCCGCCTTTACAAAACGGCTCGGCGAATAGCAGTCACCCGGAATACCGCGCATGCCGGCACCCGCGCCATAGGGCTTGAGCTCGGCGCCACGCCATGTCGCCGTCTGCGGAAAATCGCTTGTGGCCGTGATATAGGTGCGCAGGTTTTCCATGTGCCACGGGAAGGTGGGCTGATTGGCAAGGGTGTCGACCGGATCGTCGTATACATGCAGGCCGTCAGCCATCATCTCGACCACGATGCTACGCTGGCTGTCGCCGATAATCCAATGGAGCAGCGACACGCCCAGCCCCTCTCCTGCAGATTTGGCGACAATCACCGTATCGCGCAGCGCAGCCTCGACCTCGTCGACCGTCGAGAACGTCGCTGCCACCCACAGGGGAAACTCATAGGCTGCGATATTGGTCTTGCCGTCGACAGGGTCCTCGGCATACTCGGCATAACCCGGGAAATTGAGACCCGCCACGGCGAGGCCTGCATCGTTGCCGCAGTCGAAGAACATGGGATAGTTCTTGTAATCGATGCACATACCGATCACCGCGTGTGCCGCTGTTGCGTCGTCGATAAACGAATACGGAATGTGAAACCCGCGCGGCATCACGCGAACCTGTTGGCCGTAGTCAAAGCTCCAGTCGAGGTTGCGGCCTAGATACATGTGGCCGGAATTATCGGTAAATCGAATGCTCGTACACATAGCGCCTCCCAGCTTTACGTTCTTGCTAAGGTTATTGTCACCAAACAAAGAGGCGCTAAACACAAAAGCCCGGACATGACAACAATGTCACGCCCGGACTATTCAAGCAGGATAAACTCAACCAAGTTAACCCCGCAGGTCGTCTAAGGGGTAAAAGTGCCGCAGATTGCCACGAAAGAGGAGCGAAGCGTACTTAAGGTACGCGAGCGACGATTGAGCGGCAAGGTGCGGTGCTTTGGTCCCCTTAGACCAACTTTCCAAGACAGTGGTCGATCATATGCTGGATCATCTGTGCCTCAAAGCCCGCGTAGTCGCGGCGGCACTCCTTCATCTTGCCGTCGACGATCTGGTCAAAGGCAACCTTGCACTTGATATAGCGCGTGGACTTGGTGACCTCCTCGTGCGTCAGGCAGCTCTCCTCCATCTTGCTGGCGCCCAGGCCAAACACCAGACGGGGGTTGTAGAGCACGTGGGGCTCGCCGGCATCGTCCAGATAGACGCAAACCTTCTTGGTAACGCCAATCTGGTTAGCGGCAAGGCAGCCGGCATCGTCGAGCGACTTGATGGTATCGATCAGGTCCTGAGCAACCGACTCGTCCTCGACGGTCGCAACCTCGCAACGCTGGGACAGGATAGCCTCGTCGTGGCAAAGCTCTTTAATCATACGTTCCTCCATAGGGGTCGTTGTAACCGCTTAAGTATACGGTACCCACACATTTTCATGCGAAAAATACCGTCCGTCTGCTACAAAGCGCCGAACATCAACATGCGAGGAACAACAGCGTCGTAAAGGGGCTATAGTGGGTGAGTTCGTGTCAATCGGCCTAAACTCGGGGCCGAACAAGGAAAGGGTATGCATGGACGAACTATTTCACGTCAGCGAGCGCAAGTCCACAATCGGGACCGAACTCCGCGCTGGACTGACAACATTCCTGGCGATGGCCTACATCATCGCCGTCAACCCCGCGGTGCTCTCGGGCGCTGGCATCGATGCGGGAGCGCTCGCCTGCGCCACCTGCCTGGGCGCCGGCATCATGACCATCTGCATGGGCATCTTCGCCAACCGCCCGCTCGCCTGCGCGTCGGGTTTAGGCGTCAACGCGATGATCGCTGGAATCGCCACCACCGTCTGCGGCGGTGACTGGCACGTGGCCATGAGCGTCATCTTCCTTGAGGGCGTCGTCATCTTGCTGCTCGTGCTTTGTGGCCTGCGCGAGGCCATCATGGACGCCATCCCGGTTGTCCTGCGTCACGCCATCTCGGTGGGTCTGGGCCTGTTCATCGCCATGATTGGCCTGTGCGATGCCGGCATTATCACCGCTGGCGCCGGTACACTCGTCGGTCTGGGCGACATCACCTCCCCCACCTTCATCGTCGGCATCATCTCCATCCTGGTGACAGTCGCCCTCGCCTGCCGCAACGTCCCCGGCTCGCTGCTCATCGGCATCGTCGTCGCCGTCATCGCCGGTATCCCCCTAGGTGTGACCCAGGCTCCGACCGGTATCATCGCCCCGCTCGATTTCTCGAGCATCGGTGGCCCCATCGCCGACGCCGGCGGCGTGCCTGCCATCGTCAAGGTCCTTACCGACCCCGCGCTCCTCGTCATCTCGTTCTCGCTGCTCATGAGTGACTTCTTCGACACCATGGGCACCGCGATGGCCGTGGCCAAGCAGGGCGAGTTCCTCACCGACGACGGCAACGTCGAGAATATCAAGGAGATCCTGATCGTCGACTCCGCCGCCGCTGCTGTGGGCGGTTTCATGGGCGTCTCCTCCATCACCACCTTCGTCGAGTCCACCTCTGGCGCCGCCGACGGTGGCCGCACGGGCCTCACCTCCGTCACCACCGGCGTGCTGTTCATTCTCGCCGCGTTCTTCTCCCCCATCGTCACCATCGTTTCCAGCGCCGCCACCTGCGGTGCTCTGGTCTACGTCGGCTACCTCATGATGAGCGAGGCCTCCGAGATCGACTGGTCCGACGTGTCGCAGGGTTTCCCGGCGTTCATGATTGTCGCCGGCGTGCCCTTCACCTACTCCATCTCTGCCGGCATCGGTCTGGGCTTTATCGCCTACGTGATCGTCGCGCTCTTTAAGGGCGAGGCTTCCAAGATCAAGCCGCTCATGTGGATCGCAGCCCTTGCTTTCCTCGTCTACTTCTTCGTAGCGTAGCGGCAAAGCTGCCAAAGCAGAACACCAAAGCGCGGAGTCGCATCGAGCGGCTCCGCGCTTTGCTTTTAAAGCCAGGCACCGCACGGACGCGCGATGTATTGCCTCCCAAGTTTTGGACATTTTGCCCTCCAAACGGCACTACCGCCGGCTACGTCCTGCAGATATGCTGGGCGTAATCGCATAGGCCCTATGAGGATGGGAGTAACCATGGCCGCCTTGTTCACGACCCCCAAGCGCAATGACAAAACCTCTGGAGCCCATTTTGTCGAGCCCGACGTGCGCCGTCGCACGCTGCTCGCACACGGAAGCTGGCGTCGCGTGACGCGCCGCATCGTTGTAGGCGCCGTATGCGCGCTTACGGTGAGCTCGTTGCTCATGCCGAGCATCTCGCTTGCCGCCGAATGGATCGACGTTGGCGGCACCCAATACAACGCCGGCACCGCGGCGGGCGACGACGCCGGCACCTGGGCCTGGGACGGCGCCGACGACATGAAGCTCAACGGCTACAACGGCGGCGCGATCAAGGCCGAGGGCAAGCTCAACATTGCCTATGAGGGCAAGAACACCGTGAAAACCGAGCCTGATTACACCGGAGCCGCCATCAAGGCGCAGGACGGCACTAGCCAGAAAGCAGAGTTGAACATAACGAGCTCGAATAGCACGGATGAGCTCAATGTGACAGCCGAGGCCGATGCAATTAAATCCACAGGCGACCTCTCCATTTCTGGCCCAGGCACCGTGAACACCACAAGCACTGCTTCCGACGGAATTGAGGCAAAGGGCGATCTCTCTATCACGGGCTCGGGCACCGTGAATGCAACGGGCGGTACCGAAGGCATCCAATCCAAGGGCAAGACCACTATCGATTCCTCTGGCACAGTGATCGCTAAAGGAGGCGAAGGTTACGGCGTCGCCGCAGGCAGTGACCTCGTCATCAAAGGCGGCGGCAAGGTAGAAGCAAACTCTATAGAAGAAGCGGCGATCTGGGCTAAAGACGGCATCAACATCTCGGGCGGCAGCCAGGTCAAGGCAAACTCCGAGGGAGATCTTGCCGTCGACACTGAGGGCAGTCTCGCGGTCACGAACGCCTCCCTTGACGCAAGCGGTGTTGAATATGGTGTCTATGCCTACAAGGGCGTTACGCTTGATCACGCGACCGTGACGGTCCGTACAAGCGCGAGCGGCGGCCAGGCCATCGCCCTCATCACTGACGGGGACGACATCGTCATCAAGAATGGTTCCATCGTGGACGCGTTCGCGGAAGGCAAATTCTCGGTTGCAATCTCTACCAGAAACCACCAGCCAAACGTCGCTGGCGGCCACATCTACATCAGCGACTCCGTTGTCAAGGCTATAGCCCGCTATGTCGAGACCGGTGGCGATGGCCCCGATCACTACAGCAACGACCAAAGCGGCGTGGCCATCCCTGAGCATAGGGGCATGAACCTGGGTATCTTTGCTCAGACCAGCGAGGGCGTTACGCCCGCGACCATCTCCATCGTACGCAGTACGGTCACGGCCGAGGGAGATACGGCGGCGATCTTCGCCCTTGCCATAAGCGCAGACGGCAAGGCGATCGGCACCATCGAGATCGAAGGTGCCAGCATCCTGACGCCTGAAGGCGGCAAAGTCATTGATTATCGCAACAAGGAAGAGCTCAGCGAGGACGTCGTCTACGAGGCAGGTCAAACCATCGGCACGGGTGACGCCACGATCGACTCCCCCTATGACGCCGCTGTCGCCAAGAGCACGGTCATCGTGCCTCCCGAGGAGATCAAACCCGAGGAGAAGCCCGGCGAGACCAAGCCCGAGGGTTCCAAGTCCGAGGGCGCGAAGACAACCAAGACCGTTGCAGTTGCAGCCACGGGAGCCAAGACCACCGGCAAGCTCGCGGCAACCGGCGACGCCTCGAGCGCAGCCATCGTGGCAGCTGCCCTTGCGGGAACAGCCGCCATCGCCGCAGGCGCCGTGGTGAGCCGCAAGCGCTCATAGACGCCTTTGGCCTTTAGCGCACGGGACGGGTGGATCGCGGCCCTTGCCTTCCTCGTCTACTTCTTCGTAGCGTAAGGGCAAGGCTGCAAAAGCTGAACAATAAAGCGCGGAGTCGCCATGCGGCCCCGCGCTTTTCTTTTAGCGCCGGTCCCTGCGCCGGCGTGCGGCCTATTTCTCCCCCATTTTGGCCATTTTGCCCTCCAAACGGCACTACCGACGGCAACATCCAGCAGATACGCTGAATCTAGTCGTATAGGCCCTATGAGAACGGGAGCAACCATGGCAGCCTTGTTCACGACCCCCAAGCGCAATGACACTACCGCCGGAACCCATGTTGCCGAACCCGACGTTCGCCGTCGCATAGGACTCGCGCACGGCAGCTGGCGCCGCGTGACGCGCCGCATCGTCGCGGGCGCCGTGTGCGCGCTCACGGTGAGCTCGCTGCTCATGCCGAGCGTCTCGCTCGCAGCGGAATGGGTCAAGGTCGGCGGCAACAAGTACAACACCGCGGCGAGCGACGAGGCCGGTACCTGGTCGTGGGACGGCGCCGACGACTTGAAGCTCAACAACTATAACGGTGGCGAGATCCAGGCCGCAGGCAAGCTCAACGTGAATTACTCGGGAACCAACATCGTCACTGCCGAATGGATCGAAAGCATCAACGTTTTTCATGGCACTAACGAGAATGCCGAGCTCAATATCCAAGGCGACGAGGGCGGCACGCTCAGCGTGACATCTACTGAGGACGCTATCCTCTCCACGGGTAATATCAACATCGACGGAGCCGGATCCGTCAACGCCACGAGCACTGGGTTTGATGCCATCAATGCCGGAGGTGATCTCGCTATCAAAGGTTCGGGCAACGTCAACGCCACGGGTGCATCGGATGGCATCAGGGCAAACGGCAATATCACGATTGACGACAGCGGAGCCGTCACCGCCAGGGCTACCAAGGACAAGGGTATTGGAGCCGACAAGAACCTCACCATCAAGGGTAGCGGGACGGTCGAGGCAAGCTCAGCCGATGGTGAGGCCCTTTGGAGCGGCGGCAATATCAACATCTCGGACGGCAGCCAGGTCAAGGCAAGCTCCGAGAAAGACGCTGCCGTCGAGGCCAAGGGCAGCCTCGCAGCCACAAACGCCTCCCTCAACGTAAACGGTGTTGAATATGGCGTCTATGCCCACAAGGGCATCACCCTCGATCATGCAAACGTGACGGTCCGTGCAAGTAAAGGCAGATACGGTGGCGCCAACGCCCTCTTCACCTACCAGGACGACATCGTCGTCAAGAACGGCTCCACCGTGGACGCGTTTGCGGAAGGCGAGGTTTCGGCTGCATTCTCCGCCAGAAACGATCGACCCAACGAGAAGGGCGGCCACATCTACATCAGCGACTCCGTTGTCAAGGCCATAGCCCGCTATGTCGAGAACGGCGACGGCCCCATCCCCTACAGCGAAAACCAAGATGGCGAGACGAGGCGCGAACCCCAAGGCGAGAACATCGGCATCATCGCCCAGACCAGCGAGGGCGTCACACCCGCAGTCATCTCGATCATCCGCAGCAAGGTAACGGCCGAAGGAGATACAGCGGCAATCTTTGCCCGTGCCATGAGCGCTGACGGCAAGACAATCGGCACCATCAAGATTGAGAACGCCGCCATCCAGACGCCCGAAGGCGGCAAGGTCATTGACTATCGCAAGCTCCGTGACGGCATCTACGAGGCAGGCCAAGCCATCGGCACGGGCGACGCCACGGTCGACTCCCTCTATATCAAAGCAGTCGCCAAAAGTACGACCATCGCACCTCCCGAGGTAGCCAAGCCGGAAGACCCCAAGCCCGACGAGACCAAGCCCGCAGAAAGCAAGCCCGCGGAGTCCAAGCAGAACCCCAAGCCTGAGGGCTCAAAGCCGACCAAGGCCGTTGCGGCTTCAACCACGAAAGCCAAGACTACCGGCGTGCTCGCGGCAACCGGCGACACCTCGGGTGCGGCCATCGTGGCAACCGTCCTTGCGGGAACAGCCGCTATCGCCGCAGGCACCATGGCGAGCCGTAAGCGTTCTTAGACGCCTCTGCGCACATGGCAGCTCCCGCGAAGGCCCCGAGCCCCAGCACCGTTTAACAACGCCACCGCCGAGCTCCCCTCCGGCGGTTGCGTTTTCCATATGCGTCCGCAGGGGATGCACGAGATTGTCTTTGGTCTAGCCCAACCGGCATACGCTGGCGTGCGACAATTGGGGCTGCCGATATCACAACACTGAGAGAAGCCCGTCATGGAAGCGCATCAAAAGCAGATAACCGTTTATTCGAATCATACGGAAAGCGCGCCTGTCATCTACCTTCCTGTGGTCGTGGGCGACGGCAGCGAGGTTTATAAGTGTTGCCGAGAGCTCGACTGTCCGCCATTCGCCCTCGTCACCATTGGCGGGCTCGATTGGAATCGCGAGCTGAGCCCCTGGGCATGCGACGGGACCGTACGCGATGCCGAGCCTTTCGGCGGCCAAGCTGCCGATTTTCTTGATGAGCTGCTGAATCAGATAATCCCCCAGGTCGAGTCGTCGCTTCCTCAGCCGCCCACCTGGCGCGGCATTGCTGGTTACTCGCTCGCGGGCCTCTTCGCACTCTGGTCCCTCTGGCAAACCGACGCCTTTGACCGCGCCGCGAGCGCATCGGGGTCGCTATGGTTTCCCGACTTTGTCGACCGTGCCAGCACGGCCCCTTTTGCCGGCAGCCCGCAAGCCGTCTACCTGTCACTCGGCAAAAAGGAAACCAAGACGCCCAACCGCATGATGAGGCACGTACTCGACGACACGCGCGCAATGGAAGAGCTACTCATCGAGCGCGGCATTCCAACAACGATGGAGCTCAACCCCGGTAACCACTTTGCCCAAACCGATCTGCGCATGGCGCGCGGCATCCACTGGATACTGACGCATTAAAAATGGTGCCCACGCGCATATACGCATGGGCACCATATCTTGTTTTAGCTGAACGCAGCTGCTACTCAGCAGCCTCTTCGAGTTCCGAGACATCAAACTCAAAGTCGTTACCCGGCAGAATGGCGTTGAGCACGATGCCCACCAGCGAGCCCACGGCAAGACCGGAAAGCGAAATCGTCACGCCGCTCAGCTCCAGCACGATGGCGCCGGCGGTGCTGTACGCGATGCCGAGCGAAAGCACGAGCACCAGGGCGGTCACCAGCACGTTGCGGTTGTTTTGGAAATCGACCTGGTTCTCGATGAGGTTGCGAACGCCCACGGCGCTGATCATGCCGTAAAGCACGAGCGACACGCCGCCGATAACGCATGCCGGCATGGCGGCGATGACCGCGGCGAACTTGGGGCAGAACGAAAGCACGATGGCGCAGCACGCGGCAATGCGAATCACGCGCGGGTCGAACACGCGCGTCAGGGCAAGCACGCCGGTGTTCTCGCCATACGTGGTGTTGGCCGGAGCGCCAAAGAACGACGCCAGAATCGTGGCGAGACCATCGCCGAGCAGCGTACGATGCAGGCCGGGATCGGCGATGTAGTTGCGCTCGCAGGTGGAGCCAATAGCTGAAATATCACCGATATGCTCGATCATGGTCGCAAATGCCAGCGGCATGATGGTAATGATAGCCGTCGTGGCAAGGCCGCTATCGAACTGCGGCCCAAAGAGCGCAAACACGGTGTTGTCCCATACGACAGGCAAACCAACCCAGGGAGCGGCTGCGACACCAGAGAAATCGACCTCGCCCAGCGCAGCCGCAACGGCATAGCTCACCACGACGCCCAGCAGGATCGGCACGATCTTGACCATGCCGCGGCCCCAGATGTTACAGATAACGATCACCGCCACGGCGATAACGGCGACGAGCCAGTTGGTCTGGCAGTTGGCAATGGCGGAGCTCGCCAGAATCAGACCGACCGAAATGACGATGGGGCCAGTCACCACTGGCGGAAAGAAGCGCATGACGCGCTTGGCGCCAAACGCGCGGAAGAGTGCCGCAAGTACCGGATAGAGCAGACCGGCGCAGGCAACGCCCAGGCAGACGTAAGGCAAAAGCTCGGCCTCGCCGTTGGGCGCGATGGCGGCATAACCGGCAATAAAGGCAAACGATGAGCCCAAAAATGCCGGCACCTTACCGCGCGACAGGAAGTGGAACAGCAGCGTGCCCAGGCCGGCAAACAAAAGCGTCGCAGAAACCGAGAGACCGGTGAGCACGCGCACCAGCACGGTGGCGCCAAACATGGCAAACAGGTGCTGCAGACCGAGCAGGAACATGCGCGGGCGGCCGAGCGACGATGCGTCGTAGATGGCATCGGTGACGGCGGGCGTCGAGGACTGGGACATGGATGTCCTTTCGAATGGAAGGGCGATCGGGCATATCGGATAACCTGCCCGAACGATACGATCCGAACCATTGTACGCGATACGTAGTGCCTCGCACGCGCCGCCACCTGCGGACGGCATCGTTATTTCCAGACACGCTCCGCAATGCGCTTGACCAGCGCGATCTTTGCCCATTGCTCGTCCTCGGTCAGCTTGTTGCCAATCTCGCAGCTGGCAAAGCCGCACTGGGGCGACAGATACAGGTTCTCGAGCGGCACGTACTTTGCGGCCTCGCGGATGCGCTCGACGATAACATCCTCGTTCTCGAGCTCTGCCGCCTTGGTGGTTACCAAACCCAGCACGACCTTCTTGCCCGGGGCAACGTACTTGAGCGGCTCAAAACCGCCGGCGCGCGGCGTGTCGAACTCCAGATAGAACGCATCGACATTCTCATGCGCAAACAGGTACGGCGCGATGGGATCGTAACCGCCCTCAAAGGCATAGGTGGAGTGGTAGTTGCCGCGGCACACGTGCGTGTTAATGACCAGATCGTCGGGCTTGCCCTCGATGGCGGCGTTGTTGAGCGCCACGCCCAGCTCGCTTACCTTTTGCAGGTCGACCGGGCTCATGCCGGTTTTGGCGACAAAATCGGTATCGCAGTAGATGCCCCAGGTGCAGTCGTCAAACTGGATGTTGCGGCAGCCTGCTGCGTACAGGTCGGCGATCACCGTGCGATAAGCGGCTGCAATGGCGCCGGCAAGTTCCTCATCGGTCTTATAGACAGCGCGCAGGCTCTCCTGCTGGCCATCGCAGCGATCGAGCGTGACCTCAGAGAACGTCTGAATCGGCGCCGGGATGGTCTGGCGCGCAACGTGGCCCTCGCCCTCGAGCGCTTTGACAAACTTAAAGTGCTCGACGAAGGGGTGGTTCTCGCCGCTGATGGGGCCGGTCACCACGGCGGTATCGGCCGTCGTCTCCTCATCATGGAACATATAACCCGTACGCGAGGTACGGCGCTCAATGCCATTGAGGCCCCACATAAAATCGAGGTGCCAGTAGCTGCGGCGAAACTCGCCATCGGTGATCACCTGCAGGCCGGCGGCCTTTTGCTTAGCCACCAAGTCGCGAATGGCCTCATCCTCGACGGCCTTAAGGCCGTCGTCATCGAGCGTACCCGCGGCGTAGGCGGCACGGGCGTCCTTCACGGCCTGCGGACGAAGAAAACTGCCGACGATATCGGCGCGAAACGGCGCGTTCGGTTGAATCGAAGTGCTCATAGATATCTCCCTTTGCATTGGTTGCTTTACTGGGACAGAGTATGAACGTTCATATGGCCATCGTAAAATATGCGTTTGTATTGGTTTGATATAGGAAACTTCTATATACACACCAACGGACCGCCGAGCCAAACTATCTCATATCCGCCAGTGCAAATAGCCATTTTCGTGCCCATATGGCACTAGCAGCTTTGCCCTATCGACCATACGCTTAGTGGTGACCGCACAAGGCCACGCGAGAGATAGGAGCGACCATGACCACGTTTACGACCCCCACGCGCCGCACCGATCGCACTACAGGACTCCATTACGCCGAGACTCCCGTGCGCCAGCGCGCCGCTCTCACCTGTGGCAGCTGGCGCCGCGTGACCCGCCGCATTGTTTGCGGCCTGACCTGCGCACTTACCGTGAGCTCGCTGCTCATGCCGAGCATCTCGTTTGCGGCAGAGTGGGTCAAGGTCGACGGCAACACCTATACTGCCGGCGCCACAGCTGGCGACGGCAGCACGTGGGCCTGGGACGGCGCCGACGACATGACACTCAATGGTTATAACGGCGGAGGCATCGCTGCCGGCGGCAAGCTCAACGTGAGCTACGAGGGCACCAATACGGTTGCCAACGAATACGGCAACGGCATTTCCGTCGAGAACGTCACCAGCGAGGGCGCCGAGCTCAACATCTCCGGAACGGGCACCCTGACGGCAATTGCCGAAGGCGACGCCTTGCATTCCGAGGGCGATATGACGATCAGCGGAACAGGCGCCGTTAACGCCACGGGCGACGTCAGCGGCATTCATGCTGATAATAACCTTTCGATCAATACGAACGGAACCGTTACCGCCAAGGGTGCGCGCGCCGAGGGTATCCTCGCCAATGGCGATATATCCATAACCGGTGGTGGCACAGTCGACACGCGCTCCGAGCAGGACTACGGCATCGTCGCCAAAGAAACCCTCACAGTATCCAATAGCACGCTAACCGCTCAGGGGCTCGATAGCGGCATATGTGCCTTCGACGGCTTGACCATCGATGCGGCGACCGTACGAGCGTATGCATACCCATCGCGCGAAAACAACCCCGCCGCCATCTTCACCGACGAGGGTGACATCACCATTAAAAACGGCTCATTCGTCCACGCCTATGCCGAAGGCGTAAACGCCATAGGAATCTACTCGTACAATTACGACACTGGCGGACCTGGCGGGCGCATCTTCATCAGCGACTCGACCGTCGAGGCCATTGCCCACTACATCAACCACGATGGAGGCAACCAGCCCCTACCGCCCATCACCAATGGCGACATTGTCGTAGTAGACCCAGACGTGAATGCCCGCACATTCGGCATCCTTGCCTTCACCGAGCACGGTTTAACGCCCGCGACCATCTCCATCACGCACAGTCGCGTAACGGCAGAAGGCGACACTGCCGCCATTATGGCCGTCGTGAATAGTGCAGACGGCAGCATTGCCGGAACAATCAATATCGTCGATAGCATTATCGAAACACCCAATGGTGGACGCATTTGCGACGTGCGCTTCGTTGACACCGAACCCGCCGATGCCCCCTACCAGCGCGGCCAGACGATCGGCACCGCCGATGATGTCATCACGGATCTGGACAGCAACGCCATCGCCAAGCGCGCCGTCATCGTTCCGGTGGAGACGCCCCCGGCAAAGCCCGAGTCGAAGCCTAAGGTAACGACCGCCGCCGCGACCATCAAGCATGTCGACACCAAGGGCACGCTCGCAACCACGGGTGACGCTTCCGTTATGGGCGCCGTCGCCGCTGCCATTACGGGCATGGCGGCCGTCGTCGCTGGCATCTTTACCAGTCGCAAGCGCTCGTAACTCCAAGTCTCGTGACGCTCGATCAATTCGGGCGCGCACCGTCCCATGGTAAGCGGCCGCCGGACCTCCCACCGGCGGCCGCGCCTCGTTTGAACGACCCCGATTCAATTATTCGTCCAAAACAGGCGCACCCGCCCAGTCGCCTACAGCAATACAAACTGCTTCAGCGCGGCGCGACTCGTTATGCCCAGCTTGGCGTAGGCGTTCGACAGGCGATTCTTAACCGTGCCACGCGAGATGCCCATGTGGGCGGCAATCTCATCGTTGGTCCAGCCGCGACAGGCCAGCATAGCGATGGCGAACTCCGTCGTGGTCAGGCTCTCGGCAACGGTGGCCCCCGCCCCCGGATTATGCACACGACGCCAACCGCGGCTAAACCGTTCGGTAACTTTGATGATCTCCGCGAACTCCTGCGGATGGCCCTTCTTTAGGCATGACTCCAACACGCCTTGCAAAAGCCCGTGATGCTCGCCGACAATTTCAATCAGGCCATCGGGCTGCGCAATCTGCCAGGCACGCATAAAATGAGCGTTCGCGCGGTCAGCTTCGCGCTGGTTAATCCACCCAACGGCGGCAATCAGGTGCAAGAAGACCTCAGGGACGGGATAGCTTTCTTGCTTCATCGACAAGGCGTTCTCTGCCATACCCACGCAGCGCCCGTAATCGCCGTCGAGGTAGGCACGGTGCGCCAGTGCATAGGTTGCAAACAGACGCAGCCCCTCGGGCAGCAGTGATGCATACAAATCGAATTCGCCGCGTGACACCGGCGAGGGAAAATGCAACAGCACACAGGCGCTCGCCGCAAGCAGCATATATGAGGCCTGGGCGCGTGGATCCTTTGCCGCCCTTTGGCCCTTCCCCGTCTCCTCGAGATACGCAAGGCAGCGGCGCGCCGCCAATGCGCGATTCAGCGACAGGTTTGCATAGGCGCACAACAGGCATGCCGAAAGACGGAGCGAAAGGTCATCCGATAGTAAGTACGGCTCCGCTAGGCGTCGTGCCTCATCGGGGCAACCGCGATAGTAGTGCGCCTCGGCACGCGCGATAACGCCATAGTCATCTTTGAGCATCACGTCGAGGGTTTTGTCGAGCGTGCCGGGCTCAAACGCCGCGCACATAAGCGGCATGGGGAAACGCCAGTTGCCGGTATATATCCGATCCACGGCGACCTCCCCTCGCATAGCGGCTCACTTTGATAGTAAGGCGAGGGGGCGCCGGTTAATGGGACATGTGGCTCGAAATACAGCCTCATCCTGGGACGTTCGCGGTAAATCGAACGGCGCCCAGTTTAAATGCAGCTCCGCTCAAAAGGCTAAATATGCTGGCGGATCGCGTCGATATAGGCCTGTCCGTAGCGCGTGAGCGTCGTGTTCTTGCGCGTGATGATACCGATCTCCATATACTCGTCCACATCGAGCGGAATCGAGATGATGCCGGGGCCGTTGAGCTCGTGACTGATCACGCCCGAACACACCGTGTAACCGTTAAGGCCCATAGCCAGGTTGAACAACGTCGCACGGTCGCGTACGCGGATATTCTTGCGACGCTCAAACGTCGAGGTCAGTTCCTCGGAATAGTAGAACGAGTTATAGCTGCCCTGCTCATAGGACAGGAACGGGTAGTCTTCCAAGTCCTCGAGCGTCACGCTCGAGCGGCCCGCCAGCGGATGGTCTGCACACACGAAGACGTGCGGCGTGGCGCAAAAGAGCCCTTCGAACACGAGCTCGTTGGCCGCCAGCATGCGCTCGATGACCTCGCGATTGTGCTCCGACAGATACAGGATGCCGAGCTCGCTTTTCATATGCGCGACGTCCTCGATAATCTCGTGAGTCTGTTCCTCGCGCAGGGTAAAGTCGTAGCGCGCGGCATCGAACTCACGGATCACATCGACAAACGCATTAACGGCAAAGGAATAATGCTGGCAGCTCACACTAAAGTGCGGCACCTGCTCGGATGCGCCCTTGTACTTGCCCTCGAGTAGGTCGGCCTGGTCGAGTACCTGACGCGCGTAGCCCAAGAAGGTCTCGCCTTCCTCGGACACAATGACGCCCTTGTTGGTGCGCTCAAAGATATGCACGCCCATCTCGTTTTCGAGATCGCGAATCGACGCGGTAATCGAAGGCTGCGATACAAAGAGCCGGCGCGAGGCCTCGGTAATGCTGCCGCATTCGGCAACCTTAACAACATACCTGAGCTGCTGAAGCTTCATGGCTTTCTCCCTAGACGTTCGTGACGTCGAAACCCGTCGCATCCATCTGGCGCATAAACGGCGGCATCTCCCCCGTCGCGGCGCAGGCGGCAATCTGATGCAGGGCCCCGGCAACCGCATCGTCCGCCGCAGCGCCGATATGCCAGCGCGCGGCAGCCGTGACGGCCTCGTTGGCATTGGCGACTGCAACGGAGTTGGGAACGGCATCGATCATGGGCAGGTCGTTATCGGAATCGCCGAATACGGCCACCTCGTCGGGCGTCAGGCCCAAAGCGCGCGCCAGCTCCAGCGCAGCGCAGCCCTTGTCCCAACCGGCCGGAAGGATGTCAAACAGGCGCACACGGTTGTTGGGAAACACAAGCGAGAGTTCCGGCACCTCAGCGGCAACGCGCTCGCGTAGCTCCGCGAGCTCCTCACGCGAACGGGCGCTCCAGATATTCGCCTTGAACACCGGCGCGTCGTCGACGACGGGACGGCACGGGGCCTCTTCGCCTTTGAGCCATGCGTTGCCGCCCGACTCCATGGCGCGACGAACGCGCTCGGGATCACTCGTCACGCAATAGGCATCGTTGCCCCAAAAGTCATCGCCCAGGCTATAGACCTTCAGATAGGTATCGTCGGTCTCTTGCTCCAGATAGTCGGCCAAACGCATCAGAGCATCGTTGTCGATCGCGTGCGAGGCGACTACTTCGCCGCCGACAAACATCACCTGGCCGTTACAGAACGCGCCAGTCGAAAAACACTCGGAACGATTTTTGAACATCCAGCCCATCGCGGACGGCTGACGACCCGAAACCGGACCAAAGTGCAGACCCGCCGCCTGCATGGCATGAATGCCCTCAATGGCGTAGTCGCTGGCGCCGTCATGCCCGGCCGGAATCAGCGTATCGTCCATATCGGTCAGCACAAGTTTGATCATGAGGTCCCCATTCGTATCGGTCCTACCTATTGTAACGACCTGCCAAAATAAACCTGTCCCTTTTTGGCAGGTGCGTTAGTATAGGGAACAAC
>CABSNH010000023.1 GCA_902478985.1 uncultured Collinsella sp. | reverse complement strand
TCTACACCCTAGAGTTCGTCGGCAGCGTCAGATGTGTATAAGAGACAGGCCGTCGCCCGTGCGAACCGTCAGGTAGATACCGTAGAACGCCGAGCCGCCATAGGTGGCATCGAGCGGCGTTCCCACATAGGCGGACGCCGAGAGCCGCGGCGGCATCTGCGGTGCCAGCTCGTGCACCGGCGCGGCATCGCCCACGGCCGTGTATGTCGCACGCGGCAGCAGGTCATCGCCCTCGGCATCGGCGCTGTACCACACGACCGGACAGCCTGAAAGACGCGCCAGCTGCGTTGCCATGGCATGCACAATCTGCTGCTGATCGGCACACCGCTGCAGCATGCGGTTGGTCTCGAGCACCATATGCGTGCGGCGGTCGCTAGCGGCAGCCTGTGCCAAGGCGCGGCGCAGGGCCAACGCAATCGAGCTCGACACAAGCGAGACCACGAACATGATGAAGAACATGCCGGGATAGACGCGGTCGATAAGCGACAGCGAGTAGCGCGGGTCGACAAACAAGAAGTTGTAGAGCGCCACGGCGGCAGCCGAGCTCAGCAAGCAATACAGGCGACTCCAGGTAAAGAATGCGCACAGCTGAACGGCGAACACATAGACGATCATGATGCTCGGCGCGAGACCCGGATGGTCGAGCAGCGCACCCACAATCGTCGCCGCGACCAGCAGCCCCGCCGATACGCAGGCGTCATACAGAGGAGTGCGGCGCGTCAGCGTTGTGCGCCGCCACCAAAAGCTATCGGCAATATCGCCGTCCGTACGGACGTCCATCAGCGCCCCGCCCCTCTCTCAAAAACAAAAACCACCACAAAGGGACAGGCACCTTTGTGGTGGTTTTCCCTCGTGGTGGTTCTAAGTGTAAAGCCTCCTACGACCGGCAGCCGCTAGACAAACAGCACGTGCGCGAGCAGGGCACACACGCACACCACTCCAAATACCAGCGCCACGACCGAAATCACACGATCGGCCATGTCCATGTTGGCCCGATTCGTAAAGAACCGATCTTCGGCGGCGTCGACACGCGCCTCACGCATCATTTCGACCACCGCCTCACGGCCATCGAGCGCCTTTGTATCCATGTTTGCCTCCCCGGCCTCAATCTTGTCCATCGAAAACCAACTCCATGCAGCCTGTCGGCGCCTACGGCCGCTCGTTGGGGGCCAGGCGCTGCATCTTGTTCACAGCCTTGAACTTGGTGAACAGCGGCACATACTCAAAGCTCACGTTGGAGTTCTCCAGGCCGTACCAGCGTGCAGGCGTGCCGGCGGCGCGGCGGATGATGTACTTGAGCGTGATGGCCGTACGCTCGCTGGGCTCCACATCGCTTTCGGGCGCCAGAAGCTTACGGATCAGGACGAACTTGAACGTGCCGATGTTACCCGGATCCTTGTAGACCGAGTAGTCATGCGTCTGCGGCGGCAGCTCGCCGGTGGCAGCCAGGTCCTGAACAACCTGACGCAGGTAGGCATTGACGCGCTGGTTGATCTTGTAGCCCAGGTACAGATGCACGCGGAACACGTAGTCGGTGCCGAACGTCTCGACCGAATAGGCAAAGGTGTGCGGTTCGTCCATGGTCTCGACATTCACAAACCACCAGGCGCGGGCGCGCTTGGGATGCTTATCCAAGATCGAGTAAACGATATCGCGGTCGATGTAGTCGGTATGGGTGTCCTTGGTCAGGTACACGATGTTGTCGCTCACGAGCTCGTAACGGTCGTCGTCGCGCAGGCGCTTGAGCTGCGGCAGGTAGCTGCGCAGCGGCAGTAGCGTAAACTGGCGCTGCTCGACCGCCGTGCCGTTGTACCAGCACACCATAATGCCCATGATGAGTGCAGCCATGAGGATGGTGAAGTAGCCGCCATGGAAGAACTTGGTGAGCGAGCTCACAAAGAAGAAGCCCTCGAGCATAAGGAAGAAGGCCGCGAAGATCCACGGAGCAACCTTGAGCTTGCGCTCCTCGTGCAGGTAGAAGAAGAGCAGCAGCGTGGTGCACATCATAGTCAGCGTAATGGCCAGGCCGTAGGCGGCTTCCATATGCGCCGAGTTCTGGAACAGCAGCACCACGATGACGCAGCCCACGAGCATGACGTTGTTGACCATGGGGATGTAGAGCTGGCCCTTGGTCTCGGCAGGGTAGAAGACCTGCATGTGCGGCATAAGGTCCAGACGGCTGGCCTCGGACACCAGCGAGAATGCGCCGGTGATGAGCGCCTGCGAGGCAATGATGGCCGCGACGGTGGAAAGGCCGACGGCAAACGGGCGCAGGCCCGGGGCGAGCATCTGGTAGAACGGGTTGAGGTCGGCAATGCCCATGAGCTCGGGGTTGGCAGCGTTGTTCATAAGCCAAGCGCCCTGGCCCATATAGGAAAGCAGCAGGCAGCACTTAACGAACGGCCAGGTAGCGTAGATGTTGCCGCGGCCGACGTGGCCCATGTCGGAGTAGAGCGCCTCGGCACCGGTGGTGGCGAGGAAGCAGCTGCCCAGAATCATGATGCCCGCGTGGTTGTTGGGGCTCAGCAAAAAGGCGATGCCGCGCACCGGGTTGAGGCACAGCAGCACGGCGGGGTGCTGGAAGACAAAGAACAGACCCGTGCCGCCCAGGAACAGGAACCACAGCGTCATGATGGGGCCAAAGGCGTGACCGATCTTAGCCGTGCCAATGCGCTGCACCAAGAAGAGCACGATGATGATGGCGAGCGTAATGGCGACGACGCGGCCCTGGTCATCGCCCAGCACGGCATGGACCGCCGGGATGGTGCGCAGGCCCTCGATAGCCGTAGTCACGGTAACGGCAGGCGTGAGGATGCCATCGGCGAGCAGTGCGGCGCCGCCCAGCATGGCGGGGATAATGAGCCATTTGCCGCAGCGCTTAACCAAGCTGTACAGAGCAAAGATGCCGCCCTCACCATGGTTATCGGCGCGCAGCGAGATGAGCACATACTTGATGGTGGTCAGCAGCGTGACCGTCCACACGACAAGGGAGAGCGCGCCGAGCACGAACTCCTCCGTGACGCTTCCGATGCCGCCGTTGCCGGCGACGAGCGCCTTGGTTACATACATGGGGCTGGTGCCGATATCGCCATACACTACGCCCAGCGTGACGAGCATCGCCGAGATGCTCACAGGAATCGCAGCGTGCGAGGCTGCCTCCTTGGCCTTTTGTTCCATAAGCCGGTTTCCTCCCAACTTTAATGTTCGAAGGGATTATAGGTAATCGGCCCATGTTTTAATGCACTATTTTCCCAGCTAGATAAAGATTTATACAGTCTTTAGGCTACCGCGGCGATATGAAATGTGACAAAAGGACTGTCCCCTTGTCACATTCGTCATTTTCCGAGCCAGTTTTTGAACCACCATTCCATGGATCGGCTCATCTCGGCCATAAAGGGACTGGTGTGTTTGCGGGTGTAGATATCCACCACGCGCTCGCCCACCTCGCGGGCGTGCGGACGGAACATCGCATCCATCTCGGCCACCTGAGCATCCATAGTCGCGGCATCGGCGCGGCAGTAGCGCTCCTCGTGCACCAGGTTCACCACGGGATGCGCAATGGCCGGACGCTCCTTACGGGGCGTGCCGATGATGAGCATCGACAGCGGCATGGTATAGGGCGGCAGATCGAGCAGCTCGGCAACTTCCTCGGCATTCTCGACGATATCACCGATATAGCAGCTCCCCAGCCCCAGGGCCTCGGCGGCAACCACGGCGTTTTGCGCGGCGATCACGGCGTCCTGCGCCGCAATGGCAAAGTCGCCCAGACCCGGTGCACGACGGGGAGACTTGCCCGTACGCTCTACAAACTCTGGCTCAAAGCAGCCCACGTGCTCAAACAGATCGATCCACTTGGCATAATCGACCACAAATATGAGTGCCCAGGGCGCCTTGGCGATCATGGGCTGGTGGTCGCACAGGTCGGCCAGGCGGTCGAGCGTAGCCTGCTCGCGAATGCTTACGATGGAATACATCATCATGGCGCCCGCCGACGGCGCGCGACTCGCCGCATGCAGAATCGCCGCACGCTGCTCGTCGGTCACCGCCACGGGACGGTCGTCATCATCACGCGCGAAGGCACGCGTGGAGGAACGGTGCTCCAACGTGTCCAGCACCGCATTGCCCGTCGTCTCGACCGGATAGCCACACGTATCCACGCCCACAGCTCCGTCGCAGTACTCGGCGCCCGTCATACAAACCTGCTCGCTCATCGCCCTGCCCTCGCCATTTCTTTAAGAAGCCTTTACGTTTCCGTGTAATTCCCGTCCATTATCGCGCAGGTCGCCACTACATTGCGCCACACCGCCACACGTGCGCGTTAATATGGCTGGTTGTTGTGCGCAGCCACCAATTGCAGCGCATATCTTGGTAACAATCGGGTAAACCCCCGCTTTCGTAGGTTTTAGTTTGTGAGGAGTCTCAGCATGTTCGCTGCCGCCATCTCGCTCGTCGGTCTTGCGGCGACCGTCTACCTTGTCTTGCGCGAGGCCAAGGCCATTCGCGCACAGTCGGGCACCGTTGCCAAGGGCGCTATCGCCTGGAGCGTCGCCTTCGGTCTGTTCCAGGTCTTTTTGACCGTCTGGGGCGCTATTGGTCTCGTCGCGCAAAACGAGCCGCTCGCCTTTGTGATGCTCATCCTGACCAATGCCATTCTCACCGGTTGCGCTTGGGCCAGCATCGCCCGCGACCGCATCGCCCCGCGCGTCTTTGCGTTCGCCAAGCCCGACGCCCCCGCCCCCACCGGCAAGCTCGCCCGCCTGCGCGGCGCCTTTGTGGGCAAACCGCTCGTCGCCGCCGTCCTGTGCCTGCTGCTCGCCGGCGTTTTTGCGCTGCTGGGCATGGAGGTTTCGTCCAACCACGACTTTACCTGGGTCTACCCCCTATGCATCCTGCTCGAGTGGGCCATCATCACCGTGCTCATGACCGGCCTGTTCTTCCTGTTCCAGCGCCACGGCGCAGCTTCCGCGGTCCTGGCCTTTGCCCTCTTTGTCCTGGGCATTGCCGAGTTCTTCGTCATCACGTTTAAATCCATGCCCATCCAGCCGGGTGACCTTTCGGCCATCTCCACTGCCGCCGCGGTCGCCGGCACCGGCTACACCTTCTCCATCTCGCTGTTCTGCGTGCTGTCCATGGGCTTTACCGCCATCGCCATGCTGCTGTGCGAGTACGCCGGCCTGGTCGCGCCGCATCGCCAGAAGGGCGCCGCCAACGCCAAGCGCATGCTGCTCACCAACCTGCTCGTAGCGGTGCTGTGCCTGGGCGGCGTGACCGCGCATGTCACGCTCATCGACTACTACAACACCCTCGGCATCACCGTCTATACCTGGCGCCCGCTCGAGAGCTACTGGCGCGAGGGCTACCTGCCCGCTTTCATTAGCGCAGCGCAGTCCATCAAGCCGCCCAAACCCGCCGACTACTCCGTCGACGATGCCAAGGCCACGCTCAAAAAGTACGCCAAGGCCTACGACAAGTCCGACGCAGCGAAGAGCGACGAGCGCGCCGCCGCAGAGGAGCAGTTCGACAGCGAGAAGCCCACGGTCATCGCCATCATGAACGAGACCTTCTCGGATCTTTCGATCTACCAGAACATGCGCGCCGGCTACGAAGGCCCGCAGTACTTTAAGAACCTGTCCAACTGCCTCAGCCGCGGCAAGCTCTACGTGAGCGCCTACGGCGGCGGCACCGCCAATACCGAGTTTGAGTTTATGACCGGCAACTCCATGGCCAACCTGGGCTCGGGCGTGTACCCCTACACCATCTACAACATGGAAACGACCGGGAACCTGGCAGAGCAGTTCAAGTCGCTCGGGTATTCCACCACGGCCATGCACCCCAACCACGCCACCAACTGGAACCGCGAGAACGTCTACAAGGACTTTGGCTTTGACCAGTTCCTGTCTATCAACGATTTCCAGGGAGCCGACACCCTGCGCGGCATGGTGACCGACCAGGCTACCTACGACAAGATTCTTGAGCTGCTCGACCAGAACGCCGATCCGCAGTTTATCTTCAACGTGACCATGCAGAACCACTCGGGCTACGATACGGGCCTGCTGCCGGTCGACAAGCAGATGCACCTGAACATCGACACGACCGACCTGGACGCCAAGACCGTCGAGGACGGCACGCTATCCGATGTCGACGAGTATGTCTCGTGCATCGAGCAGTCCGACCAGGCGCTGCGCTACTTCCTCAACGCCCTGAGCAAGCTCGACCGTAAGGTGGTCGTGGTGTTCTGGGGCGACCACCAGCCGTTCTTCCCGTCAAAGTTCAACGACAAGTGGTTTACCGGCGAGGACGATGCCACGCATCAGGAACGTCTGTGGCAGACCGACTACATCATCTGGGCCAACTACGACGTTGCCGGCTGCGACCAGACGAGCGAGGTCGACGACCTGTCCACCAACTACCTGTCCACGCAGCTTATGCAGCTGATCGGCGCCCCACTGACCGACTACCAGAAAGCGCACATGACGCTGCGCGAGTCGCTGCCCGCCATCAACTCCGTCGGCTACGAGGACGCCAGCCTGCGCTGGGCGCTCTCCTCCAACGTCACCGGCGACGACGCCGAGGCCGCGGCTGCCACCAAGGCGCGCGAGGATTACGCCAAGATGCAGTATTACGAGATGTTCCGCGACGGCAAGAACGTCTACACCGAGCACTTCCAGACCGAGGCCAACGAGACCGACCCCAACCTGGCACCGGGTACGACCAAGATCAAGTAGCGGCGTGTCTTAGCTGGTTCGTCTGCCCGGCGACGCGGAACGTAAGGTTCCCTGCTCGGACAGTCCTGCTCGCACGGAGAGCACATTAAGTGCTCTCCGGCTCGTGCGGAACTCGCGATGAACCTTACGTTCCGCGTCGCCGGGCAGACGCCTCAGTGTTGAAGCGCGGCTTGTCATGGGGGCATCTGCTGAACATATATAAGTTGAAGGCCACGTCATGTGGCCTTTTTTGCATCCGGAAAGCCCGTCCCGCCCTGAATACATCCAGCGAACGCATGCGAGCGTGTCGTCCGGGACGGTCTCGTCATCGGGGTGATGGAAAATGTCGTCCCAAACGCTTGCCACGGTTGCGCCCGCGAGTGTCAAGAAAAAAGCCTCGAGAATTTCGAGGCTTTCACATTTGTATTGTTTTGCGCGAAGGACCGCGAACGGCAAGGCTACTCGCCCAGCACGGCCTTCTTGGCGGCTGCAGCCATGTTGTCCAGATCTTCCTTGGTGGGATGGTCCTTCGCGGCAACCCAGTTGTCGAGCAGCATCTTAAATCGGGCGTTGTCGGGATCTTGCTCGAGCATGGCCTCGTAGCGCTGCTTGACCGCAGGGCCCATCTTGCCCTGGCACATCGCCCAGCCCGCAAGCTCGGCATCCTCGGCCAAATTGGAGGTCACGCGATTGATAATCTGCTGATAATAGCTCTGGTCGGCGCCAAAACCGCAGGTACCAAAGAGGAAAACGCGCTTGCCGTGCAGAGCGGAGAGCAGCGCGGCAACCGAAGGCGTGCACGCGCCCTTGTCGCACCAAAAACCGACGAGCACCGTGTCGGCCGCGCAGGCGCCCTGCGCCTCGAGCGCAACCTGATCTGCATCCGCATCGTCGCTCAACGCCGCGGCATGGACAAACTCAACGCCCGCAGCCTGCAGAGCGCGCTTGATCGCGCCCGAAACCATCCTGGTATTACCGCTCTTGCTGTTAACCACCAAAGAGCACGTCATAGTCACGTTGCCTCGTTTCCCCCAAAACTAAAGCCACTAATGCAATTTATTAGATGAATATCTTAGTACTAACGTGACAGATGTAAACCACCGTCTGTCGATTGGCGACGCAGACGACATCTTTGGACAGATTTCGAACAGTATGTACTTCGGATTGAAACCGCCGCAGAACGTTTCACGAATGGCCGAAAAACTGTTTCACAAAACGCCGTAAAATTGTGTCACGGAGTATCGTCAAAATGTTTCGCGCGCTGGTAAAACGCTATATAACAAGATCGCTCTATGGGACAAACAAACCTGATTAATTTGCCCCACGGGCTTCCTCACTGGGCGAACTGGCTGCGGTAGAGCTCGGCATAGAAGCCGTCTGCCGCCAGCAGCTCGTCGTGCGTGCCGCGCTCGATAATCTGGCCGTCGCGCATGACCAGAATGCAGTCGGCATTGCGGATCGTCGACAGACGGTGCGCCACCACAAAGCTTGTGCGGCCGGCCATAAGCTCGTCGAATGCCGCCTGCACCTGCAGCTCGGTGCGCGTATCGATACTCGAAGTCGCCTCGTCCAGCAGCAAGATAGCCGGATCGGTGAGCATAACGCGCGCGATGCACAGCAGCTGCTTTTGGCCCTGGCTAAACGTGCCGCCGTCCTCGCCGATCACCGTATCGTAGCCGCCTGGCAGCTGCACGATAAACTTATGCGCATGAGCGCGCTTGGCGGCCTCGACAATCTGCTCACGCGTAGCATCGGGACAACCGTAAGCGATGTTTTCGGCCACGGTGCCCTCGAACAGCCACGTATCCTGCAGCACCATGCCAAAGGCACGGCGCAGGCTTGCGCGCGTGTAGTCACGCGAAGACCGGCCATCGACCATGATGCGGCCGGCATCGATATCGTAAAAACGCAGCAGCAGATTGATGAGCGTTGTCTTACCGCAGCCCGTGGGGCCGACCAGGGCAAAACGCATGCCGGGCTTGGCCTCGATGCAGATATCCTGCAGCAACTTGCGGTCGGGCACATAGCTAAAGTCCACGTGTTCAAAGATCACCTCGCCACGCGGGACGGCAAGCTCCACGGCATCTGACGCATCGGGCTCCTGCTCGCGGGCGTCGAGCAGTGCAAACATGCGGCGCGCCGAGGCATACGCCGTCTGGATCTGCGTAATGACGTTGGTGACCTCGTTGAACGGCTTGGTGTACTGGTTGGCGTAGGACAGGAAAACCTGCACGCCTCCCACCGTGAGCGCCGCGGGCACGCCCGTGATCACGCCCACGCAGCCGATCACAGCGACCACGGCATAGATGATGTTATTGATAAAGCGCGTGCCGGGGTTGGAGAGCGAACCCATAAACTGTGCGCGCTCGCCCGCGGTGTAAAGCTCGGCATTGAGGGCATCGAAGCGCTGCTGGGCGTTGGGGCCATAGGCAAAAGCGTCGACAAGCTTCTGCTCACCTACGTACTCCTCGATATGACCACCGAGCTGGCCCTGGATGCGCTGCTGGGCCGTAAAGCTTTTGTTGGAGAGCTTGGCGATGGCGCCGGCCGCAAAGATGGAGAGCGGTGTAACGAGCACCACCACGAGCGTCATGGCCAGGTTAATGGAGAGCATAAACGCGAGCGTGCCTACGATGGTGATGACGCCGGTAAAGAGCTGCGTAAAACCCTGCAGCAGGCCGTCGCCCACCTGATCGACGTCGTTGACCACGCGGCTCATAAGGTCGCCGTGGGCATGGCTGTCGATAAAGCTGAGCGGCATGCGGCTGAGCTTATCGCTCGCCTCCACGCGCATGTCGCGCACCGTCTCGTAGGACAGGCGGTTGACGCAATAGCCCTGTAGCCACTGGAAGGCCGCCGCGCCCACCACGACAATCGCGAGCTTGGTAACGAGCGGCAGCAGCGCATCGAAGTCCACCTGCCCGGTGGCGACGATGAGGTCGATGCCCTCGCCGATAAGGATGGGCGTATAGAGTTGCAAGATCACCGAGATGGCGGCGCTCACAAACGACGCCGTAAACGAGGCGCGGTGCGGGCGAACATAGCCCAGCAGGCGGCGGGTCACCGCACCCACGGGATAGCGCTCGGGGTCGCCGGGCTGGCGCGGACCGTCGCCCAGGTCGTTGAGGTTATCGTTACCGGACACGTTGGCCGTCATCGTGGCGACCGAACCGGAAGAAGTGTACGGATTCATTTAGCAGCCCTCCTTTGCGCAGACGGATGCGGAGGCGATCGGTGCGGACGCGGGCGCCGTGCTCCCCCGCTGGCCCTCGAGTTCCTCGCGGCGAAGCTGCGACTGGCAAATCTCGCGGTAGAGCTGGCAGGTCGCGTACAGCTCGTCATGCGTGCCCAGGCCCGCGACCGAGCCGTGGTCGAGAACGCAGATCATATCGGCGTCGCGCACGGTCGAGACGCGCTGGCTCACAATCACCGTGGTCAGCGGCAGCCCGCCCTCGGCGGCACCGCGCATGCTTCGTTCGCGAATGGCATGGCGAAGCGCTGCATCGGTCTTAAAGTCGAGCGCCGAGGCGGAGTCGTCCATGATTAGGACCTGCGGAGAGCCCACCAGGGCGCGCGCGATGGTCAGGCGCTGGCGTTGGCCACCGCTAAAGTTCTTGCCGCCCGCCTCGACCGGGGCGTCGAGCCCCTGCGGCTTGTTGCGCACGAACTCGCTCGCCTGCGCCATGTCGAGCGCCGCCCAGAGCTCCTCGTCGGTTGCTGCCTCGTCGCGCCAGGTTAGGTTGCTGCGGATCGTGCCGCTCACCAGCGACGCGCGCTGTGGAACGGTCGCGACCACACGGCGCAGCTGGTCGAGCGGCCAAGCGCGCACGTCGGCGCCCATCACGCACACGCTGCCGGTGCCCGCATCGTACAGGCGCGGGATAAGCGAAACGAGCGTGGACTTACCGCTACCCGTACCGCCGATAATGCCGAGCGTCTTGCCCAGCGGGAGTTCCAGCGTCACATCGCTCACGGCATTGGCCGCGCCGGCGCCAAACGAGAAGCTCGCATGGCTCAAGCTCAGCGCGGGAACCGGAACAGCGCCACCCGCCAGTTCGCTCGGCTCGGGCAGCACGACCGGCTCGTTGTCCTCGTCGGTGATGCTCGGCTCGCAGTTGAGCACCTCGTTGATACGCGACGCGCTCGCGCTCGCCTTGGTAAAGACCACGACCAGGTTGGCGACATACACGATGGAGGTCAGGGTCTGCGTCATGTAGTTCACAAATGCCATGACCTGGCCCTGCGTGAGTTCGCCCACGTTGACCTGGATGCCGCCCACCCACAGGATGGCGCACACGCCCAGGTTCATCACAAGAAACGTGACGGGATTGAGAATCGACGAGAGCTTGCCCACCGCGATGGCAGTATTGGCCTGGTCATCGGCAGCTTGGGCAAAGCGCTCGCGCTCGTGGTCCTCGCGCACGAAGGCGCGAACCACGCGAGCGCCCGAAAGGCCTTCGCGGCAGATAAGCGCGATGCGGTCGAGCTTTGCCTGCAGCTGCTTGTAGTACGGGATGCAGCGCGCCATGACAAACCAAAACACCAGGCCGATGGCGGGCGTGCAGATCAAAAAGATCATGCCGAGCTTAAGGTCGATGGCAAGGGCCGCGCACATGGAGCCCACCGCCAGGAAGGGCCAGCGGATGAGCATGCGCACGCCCAGCGCCACGGCAAGCTGCACCTGGTTGACATCGTTGGTGATACGCGTGATGAGCGACGGCGTGCCAAAGCGGTCGAGTTCGGCATAGCTCAGCTTATTGATGTGCTGGTAGAGCGCACCGCGAATGTCGGTGCCCATGCCCTGCGAGGTGAGCGCCGCCATCTTTTGGCAAACAAGCGTAAACGAGATGCCGATCACAGCCATGGCGCCAAGCACCATACCGTAGTGGACGACGGCACTCACGTCATGCGCACCGATGCCCCTATCGATCATTTGAGCGATGACCAGCGGCGTCAGCAGGTCGAAGATCACTTCGACCAGCTTGCACGCCGGACCGATCACCATATACCGGCGAAACTTGCCGCCAAAACGCCTGAGCAGCTCAATCATGTATAGGCGCTCCCTATCATCATCTCTCTTCAATCTGATTCATGATAGTACGGCGAGTCCCGGAGATGCGTAAGCAACTCGTTACAGATGTAAGGGCGACGTTCGCTAGCGCCCAAGGCATGTAGCAGCCGATGTTTTGGCAACGCCAGCGAGCGGCATAACGCCAGGGATTCAATTATCAGATAAATGTGACCCTTCAGGCGGTTTTGGTCGGCTACCCGCGAGTGCCGGCAGGGCGCTTGGTAGTCGAGCGATCCCGCAGGCGAAGCCGAGGACCAGCGAGACACCAAGCGCCCTGCCGGCACTGGCGGGTAGCCGCGGCACCAAAAAGCGCCCGTGCGCTCGATGGATCCGGATGCCCGACAGAGGCTCCTTATGGCTGCTTCCTTCCGGACCTGACCAGATTCGGAACATGTCGTCATCCGAACCCATCGAACGCGCTAGGCGCTCGGTATATCTTACCTGCTCCTGCTCGACAGGGCAAGGTGGCTAATTTGGGACGGAGCTTTTTGACTACTCGGGCAATCAGATCGGCAAGTAGCCAAAATAGCCCCGTTCCAAAAAGACTGGTCTGACGCTGCGCCACGAAAAGGGCCCATCTACTACGTTTTGGTCGCAGGGGTCAACCATAGCGTGCTTTTTCGAATAGCGGCAAGCTCTCTACCTGCGGTTTTATTTTTGCAAATCCCGGAATGGTCGAGGGTGGCCGGTTTAACGTAGTAGATGGCCGCCTTTCGTGGCAGGCGGTCCGGCTCGAGACCCAAGGCAGCCAACCTCGAATGGCCATTCTCGAAGTTGCGGTGGAATACGGACTGAATTGGCCCCTTAAAGGCAAAAACACTCCGTATTTCACCGCAACTTATCGAGGGGATGGGTTTTAGATACGGCCAAAGTCGTAGGATCGAGCGGCCGCTTCGCCGGCGCAGATGAGGTTGGTTGTGGCTTCCTGGGGGTCGAGCGCCTGGTCGAGGGGCATGGGCTTGCGGCAGATCGGAAGCACCAAGTCAATACCCTGCTCATACACCGCATCCAAGTTGTCAGCGCGACCGCCCACGACAGCGGCTACCGGCTTGCCATATCGCTTGGCACGGCGGGCCACACCCACCGGCGCCTTGCCGGCAGCGGATTGCTCGTCCGTATTGCCCTCGCCCGTTATGACCAGGTCGACATCGCTCACGCGCTCGTCGAACCCAATGAGGTCGAGCACCGTCTCAACGCCCGAACGCAACTCCGCCCCGAGCGCCAGCAGCGCGGCACCCAGGCCGCCAGCAGCACCGGCACCGGGCACGCCGAGCACCGAGCCAAATGTCCGTGCACCCTCGGGCACGCGCAACAACCCCTGAGCCCGCGCCCCGGTAATCGCTGCATCGAGCAGGCGGCCGTAGCCGACCATCCAGCTGTCGTACCTGCTCAGCACCTCGGCATCACCCGTCGGCAGACCCTTCTGCCCACCGAACACCGCCAGTGCGCCTCGACGCCCCACGAGCGGATTCTCGACATCGGAAAGCACGATGATACGCGCGCCATTCAGCGCCCGAAGCGCCGGTGCCAAATCGATACTCGTCACGTGTTCAACGCCCGCGAGACCGGGGGCGATATTGCAGCCACACTCATCGACAAGGTGGGCGCCCAACGCTTGCAGCATGCCGGCGCCGCCATCGTTGGTGGCACTGCCGCCCAAACCAATATAGATCGTCTTTACCCCGGCACGAACCGCACGGAGCATCAGCTCGCCCACGCCATAGGTTGTGGCCGCCAACGCCGCCGACTCCGTGCAGGACGAATACCCAATACCCGCCGCCTCGGCCATCTCAATTACAGCTGACTTGTGCTCACCGTCCACCAGCATCCGGGCAGACACGCGGTCGCCCAAGGGGCCTGTAACCTCGCAGGTCGAGAGCTCACCGCCGCATGCGGCGATGGCATCGAGCGTTCCCTCGCCACCATCTGCCAGTGGCAAAGCGTTCAACTCGGCATCGGGCCACACACGGCGCATGCCTTCGGCAACGGCCTCCTCCGCCTGCGCGCTCGAAACGCTGCCCTTAAAGGAATCAATCGCCAACAGCACACGGCGGGGCCGGCGGCACGCGGGACCAAAATCGACCGCCTCAACGTCAATATCTTCGGCACACGCGAGCGCCTCGGCATGAGCGGCATGCGCCTCAAGATCGGTCCCACAACCGCAGCCAGCGCCATCGGCGCCACGCAGCCCACTAAAATAGTCGCTCAGCATCTCGCGGCACTCGCCTGCCAGCACGCCGGCGGTTACATTAAACCGATGGTTCAGGCGCGAATCGGCATTCAGGTCATATAGCGAACCCAGCGCGCCCGCCTTGGCATCAGCCGCGCCATACACGCAGCGCCCCACGCGCGCGTTGACCATAAGCCCCGCACACATGCAGCAAGGCTCGAGCGTTACATAGACCGTGCAATCAGAAAGGCGCCAACGACCGAGCAACCGAGCGGCAGCGCACAGGGCCGAAAACTCGGCATGCGCCGCAGGGTCCTGGTCGAGTTCTCGGCGATTATGCGCCCTCGCGACAATCTCGCCCGCGCGCACTACCACGGCGCCAATCGGTACCTCGCCCACCGCAGCGGCGGCGCGCGCCTCGGCCAGCGCCTCGCGCATGAACTTCTCGTCGATTTCGGTGCTCGTCATCGTTCGCCTTCCCTGTTGCAAATTCAAAACGATGCTATCATTACGACTCACGGAGAGATGGCAGAGCGGTTGAATGCGGCGGTCTTGAAAACCGTTGAGCGCGAGAGCGTTCCGGGGGTTCGAATCCCCCTCTCTCCGCCACTTCTAGTGATTCACCGGCGTCATGGTGCGCTCAAACAGCGCATCAACCACGTCGGCCATCTCGGGTCGACGCTCAAGATCGTGACCCGACTCCCACCAATTTGTGAACAGTCGAATAATGCCACCGGCGATAAACTCCGATGTTGTCTCGAGCGAAACGGGCGCCAGGGCATCCTCGGCAAGCACGTTCATCACACGCTCGCGAATGGAGCGGGCAATGCGGTCGCAAATAACGTTGGTCAACATGCCCGACATGCTGCTTGCCAAAATGTTATCCATGAGCTGCTCGTGCGCCAAAATCAAATCCATGGCATCGTCCAAAATCGCGTGTCGAAGCGCGCGCACGTCCTCGGCAGACACTGCGCCGGCCTCATCGGGCTGTTTTTGCGGCAAGCCCGTCATAAGCTCATCGATATAAAAGGCAAAGTAATCGTTTTTATCGCGAAAGTGCTTATAGAACGTCGTGCGACGGATCAGGGCACGGTCGCAAAGCATAGCAACCGTCAAATCCTCAAACCGATGCTCTTCCAAAAGCTCGGTAAAGGCATCGAACAGGGCACGATAGGTTTTCTTGATGCGAAGGTCCATCCGTATCGCCATCCTCAAGGCGTAGACAGCATTCCTTAATTTGTCGCATATCTTACACCTGTACCGCCCGTTCGATATTGGCGCCCCCTCCCTGGTTGAAACATAACGCTTACCGGAAAGTTCGGCACCGCCAAAGGTTGCGGGTATACTAGATACGTTATACCAACAACGGCAGGCGCAAAACGCCGCTGCCATTCGAAACGGAGACATCATGCTTCCCGTCATCATCGGTATCGTTGTTGTCGTTGTGATCGTCTGCGCCATCGCCGGCATCTACAACAACATGGTCACCAAGCGCAATCGCATCGATAACGCCTGGCAGAACATCGACACGCAGCTGCAGCGCCGCAACGACCTGATCCCCAACTTGGTCGAGACCGTCAAGGGCTACGCAAAACACGAGCAGGACACGCTCGCCGCCGTGGTCAACGCGCGCAACGCCGCCGTGAGCGCCACCACCCCCGAGGCCAAGATGGAAGCCGACAACGTGCTGACCGGTGCGCTGCGCCAGCTCTTTGCCGTGGCCGAGGCCTACCCCGACCTTAAGGCGAACACCAACTTTACGCAGCTCCAGTCCACGCTCGAGGACACCGAGAACAAGGTGAGCTACGCACGCCAGAGCTACAACGATTGCGTGCTCAGCTACAACAACGCCATCCAGACGTTCCCGGCTGTTATCTTTGCCGGCATCTTCCAGTTTAAGGAGCGCCAGGGCTTCGAGGCAGCTGAAGCCACCCGCCAGGCACCGACCGTCAAGTTCTAACAATCACGGCCGAGTCTTAAGCCAGTTCATCAGCCCTTTGGGGCCCAAGGCACAAACCTTGGGCCCTTTTCTTATCCACGCACAACGCGCGGCAAAATCAGAACCACCCTTAAAAAGGGTGGTTTGCTCTTAGGGTATAACCCACGGGCC
>CABSNH010000022.1 GCA_902478985.1 uncultured Collinsella sp. | reverse complement strand
CACAGCGCCGCCAGGCCCATCGAGAACAGCGTCTTAGTCAAGAACAGCGCCGCAGAGCGCTGCAGGTTGTTGATGGAGCGACGGCCCTCAGCCACCACGGCGGGCATCGAGGCAAAATCGTTGTCGACCAGCACGATCTCGGCCACGTTGCGCGCGGCATCGGAACCGGCGGCCATGGCCACGGAGCAGTCGGCCTCCTTGAGCGCCAGCACGTCGTTGACGCCGTCGCCCGTCATGGCAACGGTATGGTCGCGACGCTTGAGCGCCTGCACGAGTTCGCGCTTTTGCTGCGGCGTCACGCGACCAAAGACGTGATAGCGGTCCACCGCCGCATCAATCTTGGACGGCGTATCAAGCGTCGTGGCGTCGACGTAGGCATCGGCCCCCGGAACGCCCACCACGCGCGCGATCGATGACACCGTGCGCGGGTCGTCGCCGCTGATCACGTTGAGGGTCACACCCTGCTCGTTAAAGTAGCCGATGGTCTCGGCAGCCGAGGTACGGATCTCGTCGCGAATGGTCACAAAGCCCACGGGCTCGGCCTCGCCCGCCATATCGCCGTCGGGCGTAAAGCCGTCCACACGGGCCACAACAAGCACGCGGCAGGTGTCGGCAAGCTCGGCCACACGATTCTCGACCTGCGCAAAGACGCGCTCCGAAAGCACAAATTGCACTGCGCCCATCACATAGGAGCCCTGCGCAAACGAGGCGCCGCTCCACTTTTTGGACGAAGAGAACGGAATGACCGCCAGCGGCTCGGAAACCTCGACCGGGCGGTCAGCGTAATAGTTGAGCAGCGCCTGACAGGTCTCGTTGGCGTCTGCCGAGGTGGCACGCGCCACGTTGGCGAGCGCAAAATCCAGGACCGTGGTCTCGACGGGGACAGCTGCCTCGTCCGAGTCCGCGCCAAAGCCAACGCCCTCAACAGGCAGCGGGTAGGTACCCTCGACCTCCATACGGCCCGAGGTAATGGTGCCCGTCTTGTCCAGGCACAGCACGTCGACGCGCGCGAGCGTCTCGATACAGTAGAGCTGCTGCGCGAGTACCTTGCGGCGCGCCAGACGCACCGTGGCGATGGCAAGCACCGACGAAGTCAGCAGCACCAGGCCCTGCGGAATCATGCCCAAAAGAGCGCCCACCGTAGACAGCAGCGCCGACGAAGGCACGCGACCGGCAAGCAGCTCGGAAAAACACCACGAAAGCGCGCTATCGCCCGGCGTACCGGCGGCATCCCACAGCTCGCTCACACTCGAGGCAAAGAGCGCCAGGCCGAGCGGAATCATAATGAGGCTCGCAAAGCGCACGATGGCGTTGAGCGCATTCATGATCTCGGAATTGACCTTTTTGACGTACTTGGCCTCGTTGTTGATCTTGGCCACGTAGTTGTCGGCGCCAACATGGATCACGCGGGCGCGCAGCAGGCCCGAGTCGATAAAGCTGCCGCTCATGAGCTCGGAGCCGGGCTGCTTTTTGATGAGATCGCTCTCGCCCGTCAGCAGGCTCTCGTTCACGAGTGCCTCACCCGACACCACCACGGCGTCGGCGGGAATCTGGTCGCCGCGCCCCAGGCGAATGATATCGTCGAGCACGATCTGGTCCAGGTCGAGCTCTACCTCGGCGCCGTCGCGCACCGCGATGGCCTTCTTAGAGGTGAGCAGCGTAAGCTTATCGACCATCCGCTTGGAGCGCATGGACTGGATGACGCCAATTGCCGTGTTCAAGAACACCACGAACAGGAACGTCAGGTTCTTAAACGAACCGGTCAGCAACACCAAAATCGCCAAAACCACGTTGATCAAGTTAAACAGCGTGCAGAGGTTCTCGATGATGAGCTCGCGGACCGACTTGGTCTTGAGTTCCATGTTGCGGTTGATCTTACCGGCGGCGATGCGCTCCTCGACCTCGGCGGTCGAGAGTCCGTGCTCGATATCCGTTGCTGCCATACCTTGTCCCATCACGTCGCGTCGGTATAAGAAAACCGCCCGGACCATGCGAGGTTCGGACGGTCTTACGTTCGAGGGTGCCCCATGTTGGATTCGAACCAACGGCCTTCTGCTCCGGAGGCAGACGCTCTAATCCCCTGAGCTAATAGGGCGAACGGTTGGCATTATACCCAAGTGCGCCACGGGCTAACAAAAGAATAGAAAAAGCTTTGCAATTACGTGGGAGACACGGCGCAGAGGCTCACCTTAGAACGCAAAAGTGAAACAATTAGTATAAACTCTCATGCACATATATAACGGCTCGCGATGCGGGCCGTTTTTGCAAGAGCTATCCATCGAGGTGAGAGGCACACCATGATTGCGATTTTAAAGCAGAGCGCCAGCGACGAGGCCGTCGGCCATATCGTCAGCTGGATTGAGAAGAAGGGTCTCAAGACCGACGTCTCGCGCGGCGAGAACGAGACCATCATCGGCCTGGTGGGCGATACGACCAAGATCGACCCGTTCTTGCTCGAGTCCATGGATGTCGTCGAGCGCGTGCAGCGCGTCTCCGAGCCCTTTAAGCGTGCCAACCGCAAGTTCCACCCTGAGGACTCCGTCATCGACTGCGGCCACGGCGTCAAGATCGGCGGCGACCAGTTCCAGGTCATCGCCGGACCCTGCTCCGTCGAGGGCGAGAACCTCATCCGCATCGCCCGCCGCGTGAAGGCCGCCGGCGCCACGATGCTGCGCGGTGGCGCCTACAAGCCCCGCACCTCCCCTTACGCCTACCAGGGCATGGGCCCCGCCGGCCTGGACCTGCTATGCGAGGCATCCGCCGAGCTCGACATGCCGATCGTCACCGAGATCATGGACCCGCGCGACGTGCAGGTCTTCTTGGACAAGAAGATCGACGTCATGCAGATCGGCGCCCGCAACGCGCAGAACTTCCCCCTGCTCAAGGAGGTCGGCAAGACCAAGACCCCGGTCCTGCTCAAGCGCGGCATGTCCGGCACCGTCGATGAGTTGCTCATGGCTGCCGAGTACATCATGAGCGAGGGCAACGACAACGTCATCCTGTGCGAGCGCGGCATTCGCACCTTCGAGACCCGCACCCGCAACACCTTCGACCTCAACGCCGTGCCGGTGCTGCACCACCTGTCGCACCTGCCCGTCGTCGCCGACCCCAGCCACGCCACCGGCTACACCCGCTATGTCGAGCCCATGGCGCTCGCCGCGACTGCCTGCGGCGCCAACGGTCTGGAGATCGAAGTCCACGACGACCCGAGCCACGCTTGGTCCGACGGTGCTCAGGCCCTCACCCCCGACCAGTTCGACGACACCATGCGCCGCATCCGCGCCATCCGCGAGGTCGTCTGCCAAGAGACCGTTCAGGAGTAACCCATGGGTACGGTGAGAAACGCACGCGTCAACCAGGGTGGACCCAAGTGCGCCGGCATCGTGGGCCTGGGCCTCATCGGCGGCAGCTTTGCCCGCGGCTATGCGCAGGCGGGCGTTCGCGTGCTTGCCTGGGACCCCGACGATGACGTGATGACGGCCGCCAGCATGGGTACCGTCGCCGGCGAGCTCAACGACGAGACGCTCGGCAAGTGCGACATCATCGTCCTTGCCTGCTATCCTAAAGGATGCATCGAGTGGCTCGAGGCCCACGCCCAGGCGCTCGCCGACGCCACCGACACCGAAGCCATCATGGGCCCCGTGGTAATCGACACCGTGGGCGTCAAGGGCATTGTGTGCGAGCGTGCCTTTGAGCTCGCACGAGAGCACGGCTTTTACTTTGTGGGCGCACACCCCATGGCGGGCACCCAGTTCTCGGGCTACGCGCACTCCCGCGCCGACTTGTTCCAGGGCGCACCGCTCGTGCTCGTTCCGCCTGCGGTAGACGATGCCCTTAAGCTGGAGCTCTTGGGCCAGGTGCGCGAGATGGTGCGTCCCTTGGGGTTTGGCAAGTTCAGCGTGACCACCGCCGCCGAGCACGACCGCGTGATCGCATTTACGAGCCAGCTCGCACACGTGGTGTCCAACGCCTACGTAAAGAGCCCCACCGCCCAGGTCCACCACGGCTTTTCAGCCGGTAGCTACCGCGACCTCACGCGCGTGGCACACCTCAACCCGCAGATGTGGTCCGAGCTCATGATTGACGACGCCGACGCTCTCGCCTTCGAGATCGACCATCTGATCGATTCGCTCGGCGCCTACAGCCGTGCGCTCAAGAACCGCGACCAGCGTTATCTTGAGAATCTCCTTGCCGAGGGCGATCGCATCAAGCGCGCACTCGACGACGAGAGCGCCCACTAGACCACCTATCACGCCAGGTCGAAAGGACCATAGCTTATGGCGATTACCATCGATATCGACACCGCACGCCCCTACCAGGTACACGTGGGCACGTTTTTGCTGGAGCAGGCAGGGCCACTCGTTCGCGTCACCGCCGGAGGCACCCGCGCCGTCATCGTGACGGACACCAACGTGGGCCCGCTCTACCAGATGCCCGTTAAGCAGAGCCTGGAGGCGTCAGGCTATGAGGTAAGCATTTGCACCTTCGAGGCCGGCGAGGTACACAAGCGCGCCGAGACCTACGTTGCCATTCTTGAGTTTGTGGCCGAACACGAGCTTTCGCGCTCCGACGTGATCGTGGCGCTCGGCGGCGGCGTCGTGGGCGACGTGGCCGGCTTTGTGGCTGCCACCTACATGCGCGGCTGCAAGTTTGTGCAGATCCCCACGAGCCTGCTCGCCATGGTGGACTCGTCGGTGGGCGGCAAGACGGCCATCGACCTGGCCGCCGGCAAAAATCTCGCCGGAGCCTTTTGGCAGCCGAGCGTGGTTATCGCCGATGTGGGGTGCCTCGCCACCCTCACGCCCGAGCAGTTCGCCGACGGCTGCGGCGAGGTCGTCAAGCACGCCGTAATCGCCGATCCCGAGCTTTTCGCCGAACTGGAGAAAACCCCGCTCACGCTGGAGCTGCTTAACCAGGACGTGGCTCGCGTGGCACTCATCATCGCCCGCAATATCGACATCAAGCGCGCCGTGGTCGTTGCCGACGAGCGCGAGACCAACCAGCGCAAGCTCCTCAACTTTGGACACAGCGCCGGACACGCTGTCGAGGCCTGCGAGCACTTTGAGCTGGGACACGGTAACTGTGTGTCGATCGGCATGAGCATCATCACGCGTGCCGCGGCCCTGCACGACATTTGCGATGCCGAGCTGCCCGGTCGCATCGAGGAACTCTGCGCGCGCCACGGCCTCAAAACCCGCTGCGAGCTTTCGGCCGACGCCATCTTTGCCGAGGCGCTGCACGACAAAAAACGCGCCGGTGACACTATCGACCTGGTGATTCCGCACGGTATTGGCCGCTGCAGCATCGACCGCACGCCGCTTTCCACCTTCCATGATTTAATTGCCGAGGGCCTCGGCCAGAAGGGAGACACATCCGCATGCTAGCCCGCATCACCCCCTCCCCGCTCAAGGGCACCGTCCCCGCCATCGCATCCAAGTCGATGGCGCACCGCCTCATCATCTGCGCTGCGCTCGCCAACGGCGAGACGCACGTCACTTGCAACACCACCTGCGCCGATATTGAGGCCACGGTGCGCTGCCTCACGGCCCTGGGCGCCCGCATCGAGACCGTCGAGGACGGCTTCCAGGTGCACCCCACCATGAAGAGTATTGAGTTTGGTCTGCTCAAGGCACTTGCGGGCGGCACGCTCGACTGCGGCGAGAGCGGCTCCACGCTCCGCTTTATGCTGCCCGTCACCTGCGCACTGGGGGCAGAGGCCACCTTTGTGGGCCAGGGCCGCCTGGGCGCTCGCCCCCTCTCCCCGCTCTCCGACGAGATCATTGCCGCCGGCTGCGACCTGCAGGGTCTGGGCGGTTTTCCGCTCAAGACGAGCGGCCGCATGCGCCCGGGCACCTTTATCCTGCCGGGCAACGTGAGCTCGCAGTACATCTCCGGCCTGCTGCTGGCAGCCCCGCTACTGGCCCAGCCCTCCTGCGTGCAGGTGACCGGCCTAATCGAGAGCCGTCCCTATATCAACCTGACCATCCAGGCCATGAAGGCCTTCGGCGTCGAGGTCAACGTCGAGCGCATCCCCGCCAAGGACGGCCAACCCGAAATCACGAACTTCCGCGTGAGCAGTGGCTCGTACCGCACGCCTGGCAACGTGGCTGTCGAGGGCGACTGGTCCAACGCCGCCTTTTGGCTGTGCGCCGGCGCCATCGGCTCCGACCCCATCACTGTCGAGGGCGTGTCGCTTAGCTCGGCCCAGGGCGACCGCAACGTGCTTGCCGCGCTTTCGCGCTTTGGCGCCCGCATCGTGCGCTCCACCAACGCCGCCACCGTCCAGTCCGACAAGCTCGCCGGCTTTGAGATGAGCGCCCATGACATCCCCGACTTGGTGCCCGTTATCTCTGCCGTGGCATCGTTGGCGCAAGGCCGCACGTTCATCCGCGATTGCGCCCGCCTGCGCATCAAGGAATCCGACCGTCTGGTCACCACCACCCGCGAGCTCGCCGCACTGGGCGCGCAGGTGCGCATTGCCGGCGACGACCTCATCATCAAGGGTGTCGACGCTTTTACCGGCGGCGAGGTCGATTCGCACAACGACCATCGCATCGCCATGATGGCCGCCATCGCTGCGAGCCGTGCTACCGGCGAGGTCGTGATCCACGGCGCCGAGGCCGTCAACAAGTCCTATCCCGATTTCTTTGACCACTACCGTCTGCTGGGCGGCAAGGTCACGCTCGAGGAGGAGTAGCATGTCCTCGACCTTTGGCAACGTTTTGCACTTAAGCATTTTCGGTCAGTCGCACTCCCCTGCTATCGGCTGCTCGCTCGACGGCATCCCCGCGGGTATCGCCGTTGACCAGGAGCAGCTGCAGACTTTTTTGGACCGTCGTGCCCCCGGTCGCGACGAGACCGCAACCAAGCGCCGCGAGGCCGACGCCGCGCATATCATCGCCGGTGTGGTCGATGGACACACCACCGGCGCGCCCATCGCTGCGATCATTGAGAACACCAACACGCGCTCCAAGGACTATTCCGAGCTGCGTCGCAAGCCCCGCCCCGGGCATGCAGACTTTCCGGCGCGCGTGAAGTACCACAACATGCATGACGTCGCCGGCGGCGGGCACTTCTCCGGCCGCCTAACGGCCCCCTTATGCATCGCCGGCGGTATTGCGCTGCAGGCACTCGAGGCCCGTGGCATCAAGGTCATGGCTCACGTGGCGCAGATCGGCGGCATCTCCGACCTGCCCATGGACGACATGGTCTATCGCGAGGCCGACCGCAAGGCGATCCTTACGAACGACCTGCCCTGCATTGACGCCGCCGCTGCCGGTCGCATGCGCGAGGAAATTCTGGCTGCACGCGATGAGCTCGACAGCATCGGTGGCATCGTGGAGTGCGGCATCTACGGGCTTCCCGCGGGGATCGGTGACCCCATGTTCGACGGCATCGAGAACCGCATCGCGCAGATCGCGTTTGGCATCCCCGCCGTAAAGGGCGTAGAGTTTGGCATGGGCTTTGCCGTGGCCGCCATGCGCGGCAGCGAGAACAACGATCCGTACCGCGTAGATGCCGAGACCGGCGAGATTGCGGTCGAGTCTAACAACGCCGGCGGCATTCTGGGCGGCATCTCCACCGGTGCACCCGTCATGTGGCGCATGGCCGTGAAGCCGACGCCCTCCATCGGTCGCGAGCAGCAGACCGTAGATATGGACGCCATGGAAAACGCCGAGCTCTCGGTCCACGGCCGTCACGATCCCTGCATCGTCCCGCGCGCCGTCCCCGTAGCCGAGGCAGCCGCCGCCCTCGCCATCTGGGATGCCCTCCTCGAGGACGCCGCCCAGCTCTAAAAATCTCCGGGGGCCAACTCCGGCCCCCACGCCCACCCAGTGATTTTTCTGGGACGGGGATTAAAAAATCATTAGGTACACAATGATTTTTTAATCCCCGTCCCAGAAAAATCACCAACACGTGAAAGGGACCTACATGGACCTTGCCGATATTCGCCAGGCCATCGATGGCATCGACACCACGCTGCTCAACAGCTTTGTCGAGCGCATGGACATTGCCACCGAAGTCGCCAAATCCAAGATCGAGATGGGTAAGGCCGTCTTCGACCCCGCCCGCGAGCGTTCCAAGCTTAACAACCTCGCCAGCCGCTCACCCGAGCGCTACGAGGCCCAGACCATCACACTGTTCCGCCTCCTCATGAGCATGAGCAAAGCCGAGCAGCAGCGCTACATCAATGAGCTCAAGGGCACCACGGTGTCGCAAAAAGCCCGCGCCACGGCCGCAGCCTTTGACACACCCTTCCCCCAAACGGCCACCGTCGCCTGCCAGGGCGTTGAGGGCGCCTACAGCCAGATCGCCGCATGCAAACTCTTCGACGTGCCCGATATTGCCTTCTTTGATACCTTCGAGGGCGTCATGCGCGCCGTGCGCGACGGCTTCTGCGAGTTTGGCGTGTTGCCCATCGAAAACTCCACCGCCGGCTCGGTCAACGCCGTCTACGACTTGCTCGCCCAATTCGATTTCCATATCGTGCGCTCGCTGCGCCTCAAGATCGATCACAACCTGCTCGTCAAACCCGGCACCAAACTCGCCGACGTGCGTGAGGTCTACAGCCACGGCCAAGCCATTGCCCAGTGCGCCGGCTTTATCGAGGGCCACGGACTGCATGCCACCAAGTACCCCAACACCGCTATGTCGGCCGAGATGGTCGCCAACTCCGAGCGCACCGATGTCGCCGCCATCGCCTCGCGCAGCTGTGCCGAGCTGTATGGCCTCGAGGTGCTGGAGCCCAACATCCAGGACTCGGACAACAACTACACGCGCTTCGTCGTCATCAGTCGCGAACCGCGCGTCTATCCCGGTGCCAACCGTACCTCGCTCATGATCACCACGGCCAATGAGCCGGGCGCGCTTTATCGCGTACTCGAGCGCTTCTACGCCCTCAACATCAACCTCATCAAGCTCGAGAGCCGCCCCATCCCCGGGCACGACTTTGAGTTTATGTTCTACTTTGACCTGGACTGCCCCTTTGGCAGCAAGGCCCTCGACGACTTGCTCGACTCAATCGACGACGTGTGCGAGAGCTTCACCTACTTTGGCAGCTATACGGAGGTGCTCTAGATGACCGATACCGTCGCAACCCGCCCCTACGGCGTGCTGGGCCGCGTGCTGGGCCACAGCTACACCCCGACCATCTACAAAGAGCTCGCTGGGCTCAAGTACGTGCGTTTTGAGCGCGAGCCCGAGGATCTCGAGGCTTTTATGACGGGCAACGAGTGGGAGGGCACCAACGTGACCATCCCCTACAAACGCGCCGTCATGGAATACCTAGACGAGCTGAGCCCGCTCGCCGAGCGCGTGGGCAACGTCAACACCATCACGCGCCTGCCCGATGGCCGCCTGCGCGGCGACAACACCGACTACTTTGGTTTTCAGTGCCTGGTCGAAGAGCTGGGCGTTGAGGTTGCCGGTAAGAAGGTCCTCGTGCTCGGTGCCACCGGTGGCGCGGGTACTACGGCCAGCATGGTGCTCGGCGATCTGGGCGCCATCGTCGTACCCGTGGGTCGCACGAGCGAGGTCAATTACGACAACATCGCGCAGCAATCCGATGCCGCGCTGCTCGTCAACTGCACGCCTGCCGGCATGTTCCCCCACTGCCCCGACGCTCCCTGCACGCTCGAAGGCCTCGATGCGCTCGAGGGCGTCATCGACATTGTCTACAACCCCGCCCGCACGGGTCTGATGCTCGAGGCCGAGCGCCGCGGCATCCCCTGCATCGGCGGCTTGCTCATGCTTGTGGCACAAGCAGCACAGGCTGTTGAGCGCTACACCGGCAAAGCCACCCCGCGCGAGCGCATCCTGGACGTAACGGAGCGCCTGTCTCACCGCGAGCAGAACATCGCGCTCATCGGCATGCCGGGCTCGGGCAAGACCCGCGTGGGCGAGCAGATCGCCCAGCTCACGGGTCGCGAGCACATCGATCTCGATCGCGCCCTCGAGGAGCGCCTGGGCATGCCCTGCGCCGACTATATAGTCGAGCGCGGCGAGGCGGCCTTCCGCGAGCAGGAGACGGCGGCGCTAGCCGACATCTCCAAGCGCAGTGGCCTGGTGCTCTCCACCGGCGGCGGCGTGGTCACGCGCGACGAGAACTACCCGCTGCTGCACCAGAACAGCCAAATCGTGATGCTTAACCGCAAGCTCGACGAACTCGCTCATAAGGGACGCCCCATCACTGCCCGCGATGGCATCGAAAAGCTCGCCGAGCAGCGCATGCCGCGCTACCGCGCCTGGGCCGACCACATCATCGACTCGCGCGACTGCGCCGCCAACACCGCCCGCGCCGTCCTCGACACCCTCTAAACCACCACAAAGGGGACAGGCACCTTTGTGGTGGTTTTTGTTCCGCCTCACCGCCCGCCCAACCCCAAAGGAAGCAACCATGAAAGCACTCGTCATCAACGGCCCCAACCTCAACATGCTCGGCATTCGCGAGCCGGGCATCTACGGTAGCGATAACTACGACCGCCTGGTCCAGATTTGCCAGGAGGCGGGTACCGCACAGGGTTTTGACGAGGTCGAAGTCTTCCAGTCCAACCACGAGGGCAGCATCGTCGACAAGATCCAGGAGGCCTACGACAAGGTCGATGGCATTGTCATCAACCCGGCGGCCTACACACATACGAGCGTGGCCATCCTGGACGCGCTCAAAGCCGTCGCCATCCCCGCCGTTGAGGTCCACATCAGCGCCGTCGAGACGCGCGAGGACTTCCGCCAAGTAAGCTACGCGCGCCTAGCGTGCTTTGCCACCATCACCGGCGAAGGCCTGCAGGGCTACGCTCACGCGCTGAAGCTGCTGAGGGAGCGTCTCGAAAAGTAGCCTCACGAGCAAATCCATCAGCGCGATTCATACGCTAATAATGCCAGCGCCGCCAACAGCAACCTCGCTACTGGCGGCGCTTTATTACTGGCATATAATCGTTGCAGTCACACAACGTCTGGAGACGCGCATGTTAAGCATCCATCTGGGAGATTACCCCGGTTCCATCTACGATACCGAAACCTATTTTAGGAACTCATACTTGGACTCATGGTTCGAAGACCCTATGGCCGCGCAGATCATTAAAAGCGTGGACGGATCAGAGCTCATCGGTCCCCACAACATCGTAAGCAAACAGCTGGGCTCGATCACCCCACTCGAACTGTCCGGCGGCGTTAAGACGCTGCTGCTGGTGCGCAATCTCCCACATATGGTGTTCAACGCATCTACCTGCGGAGACAATTGCGCCCGCTGGCTGCTCAAAATTGGCAAAGAGCAAGACATCCTTGTAACCCTTTACCACATCATGAAGTTCCCTTGGAAACGTTTTGAGATTCGCATCGATAACGATGACCGCATCGTCAGAAACATGCAGGAGTTTGTCGGCGCCACGAATGACTTTTTGGATGTTGATGAGTAATGAAGGGAACGCATACCGTTGTCGTAGAACGTGCAAAGGTCAAATACACACTCACGTTTAAGCGCAATATTTCCTTTATACGCGGCAACAGCGGCACGGGCAAAACGACGCTCATCTCGATGATTCGCGACTACAACGACCGAGGACAGGAAAGCGGCGTTACACTCAGCTGCGACGTGCCTTGCGAAACGCTTTCCGGCAGACGCTGGGAGCGCGAGCTATCGATCATCGAAGATTCAATCGTCTTTCTAGATGAGGGCAACGAGTTTATCTACTCAAAGGACTTCGCCAAAGCCGTCAACGGATCGTCCAACTATTTTGTTCTGATATCTCGTCGCGACGCCAACGAACTCCCTTACAGCGTCGACGAGATCCTGAAGCTAGTCAACACCACAAGCAAGACGATCAATGGCCGAAAAAGCGACAGACGCTTCTACTCGGTGACTAAACCGCTATATGACCACACGGCAAGCATGCTGTATCAGGACCTTAACGTAGGGTTCGACAATCCCGATGCCGTGATTGTCGAAGATAGCAAGTCTGGCTATCAATTCTATAGCGCCCTTTGCAACCGACTGGGAATCCCCTGCTATACCGCCACCGGCGTAGCAAACCTAAAACGAACGATTCACGAATGTCCCGAGCAAAACATCCTTACCATAGGAGACGGTGCAGCGTTTGGTCCCTACATCGAAAAGGTGCTCGGACAGCGCGTTTACAAGAACGTTCGCTTGTTCCTCCCTGAATCATTTGAGTGGACGCTTTTGCGATCTGGCCTCATACCCAGCAACGACATTCCAAAGATCCTTGAGGACCCCTCGAGCTACATCGATAGCCGCGACTACCTAAGTTGGGAGCGATTCTTCACCGACGCATTGATCAAGTACTCGGCAGATACTCGCTACGCCTACAGAAAAGCAAAGCTCAATGAGCAATACCTGAGGCCGCAAGCAATGGATGCAGTCGGGAGCGTCTTGCCCGAGTGCCTAAGGGCGGAATAGCGAGTCCTTAAGTTCATTTAGAAACCCGGTTACGCTCACGCGCTGGAGCTGCTGAGAGAGCGTCTGCTACACTAATCTTAGGGCCAAATGAGCCAGTGGCGTTTGCCCCGAATCATTTGTAACTGTTCGATTGACATGCAAAGGAGCATATCCATGTCCCAGTACGATTACCTCGTTGTCGGTGCCGGCCTTTCGGGCGCCGTCTTTGCCAATGCCGCCAAGCGCGCCGGCAAGTCGGTCCTAGTCATCGATCGCCGCGATCACATCGCCGGCAACATCTACACCGAGGACGTCGAGGGCATCCAGGTCCACCGCTACGGCGCGCACATCTTCCACACCTCCATGAAGGACGTCTGGGACTACGTCAACCGCTTCGCAGAGTTCAACAACTACGTTAACTCGCCGGTAGCCAACTTCCACGGCAACATGTACAACATGCCCTTCAACATGAACACCTTCGCCAAGATGTGGCCGGGCGTCGTCACGCCGGCCGATGCCAAGGCCAAGATCGCCGAGCAGGTGGCCGCCGAGAACATCGGCGAACCGCAGAACCTGGAGGAACAGGCCCTGTCCCTCGTCGGCCGCGACATCTTCGAGACGCTCGTGAAGGGCTACACCGAGAAGCAGTGGGGCCGTGATTGCAAGGACCTGCCCGCGAGCATCATCAAGCGCCTCCCCTGCCGCTTTACCTACGACAACAACTACTTCAACGACCGCTACCAGGGCATCCCCATGGGCGGCTACACCAAGATGGTCACCAACATGCTCGAGGGCGTCGAGGTGCGCTGCGGCGTGGAGTACAAGGAGCTGATCGCCGCCGAGCCCGATATCGCCGCCAAGACGATCTACTGCGGCCCCATCGACGCGTTCTACGACTTTAAACTGGGCACGCTCGAGTACCGCAGTCTGCGCTTTGAGACCGAGACGCTCGACGAGCAGGACCACCAGGGCGTGGCCGTGGTCAACTACACCGAGCGCGAGATCCCTTACACGCGCATCATCGAGCACAAGCACTTCGAGTTCGGCACGCAGGACAAGACCGTCATCACGCGCGAGTACCCGGCGGACTGGAAGCCCGGCGACGAGCCCTACTACCCCATCAACGACGCCAAGAACGAGGCCCTCTACAAGCAGTACGAGGAGCTGGCGGCGCAGGAGGGCGACGTGATCTTCGCCGGTCGCCTGGGCGGCTACAAGTACTACGACATGGACAAGGCCATCGCCGCCGCCTTTGAGCTCGTGCGCAACGAGCTTGGTGTGGAGCCGACAGAGGCGTAGAGACAAAGGCGCATTAGCTAGCCACCATAAGCAAACAGAATGCCCGGTGCAGTTCAATGCTACACCGGGCATCTTTATGTGACGATGAAAGCGCACCACAGTCCAAATTAACAAATAGGACCGCAAGCCATCCCCATGTCTTGCAGCCTTTGTTTAAACAATAGCACGCCCATGTGACACTAAAAGTAAAGACCCGGCATTATTACCGGGTCTCTAAAACTCATATGGTGCTCCATGGCGGATTCGAACCGTCGACCTTGGGATTAGAAGTCCCCTGCTCTATCCAACTGAGCTAATGGAGCATAAAGCCGGGCATCCAAGCGAGTGCAAGTTCGCACGGCTAATAAATTATAGCCTACTTGAACTGGTCGTGGTACGCCTTGCAGACCTCATCCACGGGACCATCCATGCGTAGGTCGCCTTTCTCGATCCAAACAGCACGCTGGCAAATGCGTTCAACCTGCTCCATGGAGTGAGAAACGAACAAGACCGTGACGTCGCCGCTCTCGATAAAGTGCTGAATGCGGCGCTCGCACTTCTGCTGAAAAAAGACGTCGCCAACAGAAAGCGTCTCATCGACGATTAGGATATCGGGCTCGGTAATCGTGGCGATAGCAAAGGCAATGCGCGCAACCATACCCGAAGAGAAGTTCTTCAAGGGCATGTCAACAAAATCTTTAAGCTCAGCGAACTCGATGATCTCGTCAAAACTAGCGTCGATAAACTCCTTGGTGTATCCAAGAAGCGCACCGTTAAGGTAAATATTCTCTCGAGCGGTAAGCTCGGGATCGAAACCGGCGCCAAGCTCAATCAGCGGCGCGATATTGCCGTGGACCTTAACCTCGCCTTCGCTGGGCTCCAAAACGCCAGCGATGATCTTGAGCATCGTAGACTTGCCGGAGCCATTGGTGCCAACAAGACCAACGACCTCGCCGCGATGCACATCAAACGAAATGTGCTTAAGTGCACGGAACTCCTCAAAGAACAGCTCGTGCTTGGCGAGCTTAATAAAGTACTCCTTGAGGTTTGTAAGCGACTCAGACGCCATGTTAAAGATCATGGTGACGTCTTTGACCTCAACAGCAAGGGGCTGCTTGCTGTAATCAATAGCAGATTCAGTCATGAACAGCACTCCTTAGATGTAAAGAATAAACTTGTGCTCGGTCTTATGGAACACGGTATAGCCAATAGCAAGGGCAAGAACAGCCCAAACAACACACAGCCCAAAGGTAAGCGCAGAAGGCACGGTATTAAACAGGAAGATATCACGCATAAACTGGAGATAGTTGTACATGGGATTGACAACCACGAGCACCTGAATCCAATGTGCCATTTGGCTGATGTAATCGGTCGTCCAAAAAATAGGCGTCAGATACATCCAGGCCGTGATAACAACAGTCCACAGATGCATAACGTCCCGGAAAAAGACCGCCAGCGCCGACAGCATCATGCCCAAGCCCATGCAGAAGCACATGAGCAACAGCAAGCAAACCGGCAGCAGAATTAAATGCCAGGTAGGGACAACACGGAACCAAACCATAACCAAAGCCACAGCGACTAAAGAGAAGGAAAAGTTGACAAGAGAGAACAACACCTTCTGTACCGGGAAAACCCAGCGATGGACCTTAACCTTCTTGAGCAACGAAGACGCCCAAATGATGGACATGAGCGCCTGGTTCGTCGACTCGGACATGACGGAGAACGTAATGTTGCCGACAATCAGATACAACGGATACATTTCGGGCGTAATTGATCCATTGCGGCTCTGGCCAAAAATCGTAGAAAACACGATCGACATAACAACCATCATCAGCAGCGGGTTAAGCACAGACCATGCCACGCCCAAAACACTGCGACGATATTTGATCTTAAAATCTTTGGTGACAAGCTGCTTAAGAATGAACTTGTCCTTTTCGAAATCATTTTTAGCGTGAGAGGCCGGTTTAGCCACCGCTTTCTGACTCTCCAGGTTGTCAGCCACGGACCATCTCCTTGTCTCGTAAAACATAACAGTGGAAAGTATAGCCCTCCCACGTTGACGATAATCCACCGCAACAAATCTGGAGAACTAACCCATATCTAATCAAAGGGGCAGGCGATAGTTATACTTTCGACCAGATGAGTCATTAAAGGAGGTCCTACATGGACTATTCGAATACCGCCGTCATAATCCCCTGTTACAACGAAGCGCTGACGATTGGCAAAGTTGTCGACGATTTTCATCGAGAGCTGCCCGGCGCAGTTGTCTATGTTTACGACAACAACTCTTCCGATGACACTTCGCATATCGCCAAGCAGCACGGGGCTAAGGTGCGCCACGAGCCCAGGCAGGGCAAAGGCAACGTGTGCCGCCAAATGTTCCGTGATGTCGATGCCGAATGCTACTTGATGGTCGACGGCGACGATACCTACCCCGCCGAAGCGGCCAAGTCACTCTGCAATCCCATCCTTAACGGCGAAGCAGATATGACCGTTGGCGATCGCCTGTCAAACGGCACCTATGCCGAAGAGAATAAACGAGCCTTTCACGGCTTTGGCAACAACCTTGTTCGCGCCATGATCAAGTGGATTTACGGCTACAGCTTTGACGACGTGATGACCGGCTACCGAGCCATGAGCAAACCCTTCGTCAAGACCTTCCCCGTTTTGAGTGAGGGCTTCCAGATCGAAACCGAGCTCTCCATCCATGCCGTCGACCACCGTTGGCGCATTCAAGACGTGCCGGTGGAGTATCGAGATAGGCCCGCAGGCTCCGAGTCCAAGCTCAACACAGTTAGCGACGGTATTAAAGTCATAGCAATGATTGGGACCCTCTTTAAGGATTATCGTCCCCTCAAGTTCTTCAGTCTTATCGCGATCATCTTTGCCATCATAGGGCTCGCTCTCGGTATACCAATCGTCGCAGAGTACTTCCAGACCGGATTAGTCCCTCGCTTCCCCACCGCAATGCTCGCCGCCTCGTTTATGTTCCTATGCGGGCTAAGCCTGGCAACGGGGCTTATCCTCGACTCGGTTGCGAAGATTGAACGAAAGCAATGGGAGCTACAAGCCTATAAAACCTATTCAAAATAAGAAGAGGTCCGGACTGAGTCCGGACCTCTTCTTATTTAAGTCCCAAGTACTCTTCCCAGAACTCTCGCGAAGTCATGTACGGCATGGCATCTTTCCATGCTCCTCTGACGCTCTTGCCTTCTTTACGATAGCGCGTCATCAGTTCGTGCTCTCGGCGGCGAATACTCTTGAACCGTGCTCGATCCATCGTGCGGACCGAGCCCTTCTCGCGGGTCGGATCAAGAAAGACCAGCGTCTTGCAACGTGTCGAGTTACCTTCAAGCGTACAGCTGCCGTTCTTAACAACATAACCGGGCTTCCCGCGCAACAGCGCATCGGGAAGATAGTGCTTGTCGTAAGGAATAGATCTCCAATACTTCATGAATTTCGAAGGGTGGAATTCCAGACTAACATTGGCGAGCACTTGCTCCGTAACCCCAGCATTACGAAGAAGCTTTGGATCCATTTGGGAAACAGGAATCAGCTTTTCGTTTAGCTTACCCTTACCGATCATAGTTGCGGCACCATCAAGCTTCTGGAGATACTCAGGGCCACGCAGATAATCCTCAAAGCCATCAAGAATAAACTCGGCAGCCTGATAGTCCATATCGCGCAAGTTCTGACGTACCCCTCGCTGAATACGAAGGACAAACATCT
>CABSNH010000021.1 GCA_902478985.1 uncultured Collinsella sp. | reverse complement strand
GGTACACGTCGACGCGAATGTCATCGGGACTAATCTCGATATCGATATCGTCGGGCAGTACCGGAATGACCTCGACGCCGGCAAACGTAGTCTGGCGGCGTTTCTTGTCGTCGGTGGGGCTAATGCGCACCAGGCGGTGAACTCCGGCCTCGGCACGAAGCATGCCAAAGGCATCCTTGCCTTCGACGGTAAAGGTCGCGCGATCGATGCCGATAACCTCGGCCGCGGGGCAATCGTTGATGGTGACTTTCCAACCGCGGCGCTGGCAGTACTTCATGTACATCTTAAAGAGCATGAAGGTCCAGTCCTGGGCCTCCAAGCCACCCTGTCCGGGCTTGATGGTCACAATCGCGTCGCCGTGATCGAACTCGCCGGTAAACCAGCTCGCAAGCTCAAGCTCGTCGATGGCGCGGGACAGGCGCTCCGCCGTGGAGGCAGCCTCCTCACGCAGCGCAGCGGCATCGGGGTCATCGCCCATTTCCTCGGCAAGTTCCAACGCGGCACGAGCATCGGAAAGCTCACCGCGCGCGGTATCCACGGCGGCGATGTCCTCCTTGGCGCGCGCAATCTCCTCCATCGTGGCGCGAGCGGCATCGGCGTCGTCCCAAAAGCCCGGGGCGACGCTTTTGGCCTCGAGCTCCGTTACGCGGGTGCGCTTCTCGTCCAAATGGAGGTACGACTCGACCTCGCCGAGTCGGTCCGCAAACGCGTCCAACTCGGCGGGCGTTACCTCTAGAGTCTCGGCCATTAACGATTCCTGCCGTGGCAGTACTTAAACTTCTTACCGCTACCGCAAGGGCACAAGTCGTTGCGGCCCACGTTGACATAAGGGTCATCGCTCTCGGACTTGCGGTAGGTCGTCACCTTGCCACCGTTGTTAACGGCAGCCGGACCACCCTGGACGGCGGTACGGGCCTGCACCTGAGCCTGCTTGCGCAGCACCGAATCGCTGTTGTCGCCATCGACCTCGGCGGGACCAGAGAAGCGCGCACCCTTAAGGGCGGGGTCCTCCTTGTGCTCCACAGCCTGCGGGGCAGCCTTGATCTCAATGCGCAGAACAGTGCGCAGGTAATCCTCGTACATGGTATCGACGAGTATCTGGAACGCGCCGTAGGCCTCGGTCTTGTACTCAACCAGCGGGTCGCGCTGGCCAAAGCCGCGCAGGCCGATACCGGTCTTGAGGTAGTCCATCTCCTGCAGGTAGTTCATCCAACGTGTATCGATGACGCGCAGCATGACCTGGGTATTGAGCTCGCGCATCAGGTCCTCGCCCAGACGCTCGGCCTTCATGTTGTAGCACTTCTCAACATAGGCCAGAACATCGGCGGCCAGGGCCTCAAAATCCTCGTCGGGGAACTGAGGGGTATCGATATGCCCGGTCAGCTCGACGACCCACTTACGCAGACCCTCAAGATCGCGCTCGCCCTCGTGACTGTCCTTGGTGCAGAACTCCTGCACGCAGCGGTACACCGTGTCGTGCATGACCTCGGTGATGTGGTCGGTCAGGTCCTTGCCATCCAGAATCTTGTTACGCTCGGCGTAAATGACCTGGCGCTGCTTGTTCATGACGTCATCGTACTCAAGGACGCTCTTACGCATGGAGAAATTGATGCTCTCGACCTTGTGCTGGGCGCTCTCGACGGCCTTGGAAATGATCTTGTGCTGGATGGGCATGTCGTCGCCCATGTCGGCCGTGACCATCATCTTGGAGACGCGGTCCATCCTGTCGCCGCCGAACAGGCGCATGAGGTCGTCCTCGAGCGACAGGTAGAACTGGGTCTCGCCCGGATCGCCCTGACGGCCGGAACGGCCGCGCAGCTGGTTGTCGATACGACGGGACTCATGGCGCTCGGTGCCGATGACGGTCAGGCCGCCGGCGGCAAGCACGCGCTCGCGCTCGGCCTTACAGGTCTCCTTGGCCTCGGCGTTAAACCGCTCGAGCTGCTCGGGCGTCACGTCCTCCATGGTCAGGCCCTCGTACTCCAGGCGCTCGCGCACCAGCTCGTCGGGGTTGCCGCCCAGCAAGATGTCGGTACCACGGCCGGCCATGTTGGTAGCGATGGTCACGGCGCCATAGCGACCAGCCTGGGCCACGATATGGGCCTCGCGCTCGTGGTGCTTGGCGTTAAGGACCTCGTGCGCGATACCGCGCTTGGTAAGGGCGGCGGACAGCTTCTCGGAGCTCTCAATGGAGACGGTGCCCACCAGGACCGGCTGGCCCTTGGCGTGACGACGCTCAACGTCGTCGGCAACGGCGTTGTACTTGGCCTGGATGGTGCGGTACACCAGGTCCTCGTGGTCAACACGCTGCACGGGCTTGTTGGGGGGAATGACCTCGACGGGCAGCTTGTAAATCTCGCGGAACTCAGCGTCCTCGGTGAGTGCCGTACCGGTCATGCCGGAGAGCTTGTCATACAGGCGGAAGTAGTTCTGCAGGGTGATGGTGGCAAGGGTTTGGTTCTCCTCGCGCACGAGCACGCCCTCTTTGGCCTCGATGGCCTGATGCAGGCCCTCGGAGTAGCGGCGGCCTTCCATGATACGACCGGTGAACTCATCGACGATCTTGACCTCGCCGTTGGTGACCACGTACTGCTTGTCGCGGTGGAACATGTACTGGGCCTTCAGCGCCTGCTGCAGGTGGTTGACCAGCTGGCCGGAGAGATCGGCATAGATGTCATCGATACCCAGGCGGCGCTCGATCTTCTTAAGGCCGCGCTCGGTGGCGGCGATGGTGTGCTTGGCCTCGTCCATGACGAAGTCGCCCGTGGGCTCAACGTCCTCGGTGGCGGTGAGCATGTCGTGCGAGACGTCCTCGCCGCGCTCAAGGCCGCGCACGGCGCGCGCGAAGTCCTTGTAGGTGCTGGCGGACTTGGTGCCGGCGCCCGAGATGATGAGCGGCGTTCTGGCCTCGTCGATCAGGATGGAGTCGACCTCGTCGACGATAGCGTAGTTGTGGCCGCGCTGCACACGCTGCTCGGGGCGGGTGACCATGTTATCGCGCAGGTAATCGAAGCCAAACTCGGAGTTGGTGCCATAGGTGACATCGGCCTGGTAGGCCGGGCGCTTAAGCTCGAGCGGCATGTTGTTCTGCAGCAGACCGACGGTCATGCCCAAATACTTGTAGATGCGGCCCATCCACTCGGAGTCGCGCTTGGCCAGGTAGTCGTTGACGGTGACGACGTGCACGCCCTTACCGGCGATAGCGTTGAGATAGCCAGCCAGCGTGGAGACGAGGGTCTTGCCTTCGCCGGTCTTCATCTCGGCGATGTGGCCCTCGTGCAGCGCCATGGCGCCGATGAGCTGTACATCAAAGTGACGCATGCCCATGGTGCGCTTGGAAGCTTCGCGCACGGTGGCAAAGGCCTCGGGGAGCATGTCGTCGAGCGACTCGCCGTTGGCGTAGCGCTCACGGAACTTATCGGTCTGGGCGCGGAGCTCCTCCTCGGTCATCTTCTCAAACTGGGGCTCAAGACCGTTGATCTTGTCGACGATCTTGTAGTAGCGCTTCAGGTCCTTATCAGATCCAAAGGACAGCAACTTTGACATGAATCCCATGTGGTTTTCCTTTTTGGCCATCGCCCGCGGCATGAAACCTTGGACGAGTTAAACACAGATATTTGTACTTTAGCCAAACAAGGCGCCGCCTATGCGGTCGACACGCTCGACCACGTAATAACTACGACCAACCTGCTAAAAAGAGACTGGTTTATTTTGGCAGCTTTTATCTGGGAAAACGCTGCCTCTCTGTCATTTGGTGCAAGCCAACCCGTCCCTTACGCACCAACCTGGTGCAATGGGGACGGGTTAGCCTGCACCAATAAAAAGAAAAGGGCCGCGCACCCAAACGGATGCGCGGCCCTTATGCCATGAATGCGAGCGATTCCGCGGCGAGCTATTTACTCAGCAGCCTCGGTGGTCTCGGCCTCGGCAGCGGCCTCCTCGACGGGAGCCTCTGCGGGAGCCTCGGCGGCCTGCTTGGCAGCCTCCTCGGCAAACTTAGCGGCACGCTTGGCCTTCTCGGCAGCCTTAGCCTCAGCGGCGGCCTTGCGAGCGGCCTCGGCCTCAGCAGCCTTGGCGGCCTTAGCGGCCTTGGCCTCCTCGGCCTTCTTGAGCTGAGCGGCAGCGGCGCCACCGAACTTGTCGGCGAAGCGCTGGACGCGTCCACCGGTGTCGACGAACTTCTGCTGGCCGGTGTAGAACGGGTGGCACTCGTTGCAAAGCTCGACCTTCATCTCGGACACGGTAGCGTGCGTCTTGAAGGTGTTGCCGCAGGAGCACGTCACCGTGCACTCGACATACTGGGGATGGATACCCTGCTTCATGGTAGGACTCCTTATTGGTCAGGCGCTGGTTACCGATCAGCGCATAAGGCGTCTTGGTTTCCGACCAAGACAACAAACTCGGCTATGATACCACGGCGTCGAGCGTCCCACAAAAGGTTCACGGTCTTTGCGTTGTGCATCGCGCCCAAGGCACGGCAGACGACACGACGAATCGCGGCAAACGGGCGCCTTTGCCCCTTCTCCCATGTTGCAGACGTGTAACGCCGCAGCAAAGGTGCCCTTTTTTGCGCCAGACAGGTACAATGATGAACACTGTACCGTAGCGGAGCGCCCCGCGCGCCGCAACCACGCGAAAGGGTTTCCCATGGCCGAGATCTCGTCCTCCCGCATCGTCATCACCGTCCTTGGCAAGAACCGCCCCGGTATCGTCGCCGGCGTCACCCGTGTTCTGGGCGAGGCCAACGTCGATATCCGCGACATCACGCAGTCCATTATCGAGGACATCTTCACCATGACCATGCTGGCCGACACCGCCGAGTCCAAGCTCGACTTCGCCGAGCTGCAGAAGGCCCTGGCCGAGGCAGGCGAGCTTTCGGGCGTCAACGTGTCCATCCAGCGCGAGGATGTCTTTAACTTTATGTACCGCCTGTAGCGAACAAGCCGCTCGGGGCAGCCTGACGTCATATCGTCCAAGCGCGCCGCCCCAAAGCGGACCGGAGAGGAGCGCACATGGCCTACGACGCCAAGAAAATCTACTACCGCTTCGACGATCACCTGAGCCGCCTGGTTCTGGATTACGAGGCGAGCCGTCAGATTTCGCGCGAAAGCGAAAACCTCTACCACGGCCTGCCGACCGACCCTTATGACGAGGACCTGTTTGTCGAGCACAATGTCAAACGCGGCCTGCGCAATGCAGACGGCTCGGGCGTGGTCGCGGGCCTCACTCGCATCTCGGACGTACATGGCTACAACAAGGTCGACGGTAAGGTCGTGCCCGATCAGGGCAAACTCACGCTTCGTGGCTACAGCATCGAGGATCTGGTCAACAACGCCCAGGCCGAGAACCGCTACGGCTACGAAGAAGTCGCCTATCTGCTCATCACGGGCTCCCTGCCCACCAAGGAAGAGCTTGACGGTTTTTGCGGACGCCTGGGTGCTTTTAGGCATCTGAGCGACGAATACGTCCGCGAGTTCCCCATGACCACGGTGTCGTCGAGCATCATGAATGTGCTTCAGCGCGCCGTGCTGCTGCTCTACGCCTTCGACGCCGAGCCCGACGCCATTACACCCGAGCACGAAATCGACGTCGCCATCTCCATGCTGGCGCGTCTGCCCCGCATCGCCGCCTTCGCGCATATGGCCTCGGTCGCCAAGCGTCGCGGCTCCGAGGTTCATGTACCGCACCCCACACCCGGCCTCTCCACCGCCGAGACCATCCTGCAGGTGCTCCGCGGCGGCATGGCATTCACCCGCGACGAAGCCATGCTGCTCGACGTGATGCTCATGCTGCATGCCGAGCACGGCGGCGGCAACAACTCCACGTTTGCCTGCCGCGTGCTGTCCTCCTCGGCCACCGACCCGTATTCCGCCTACGCCGCGGCTATCGGCTCGCTCAAGGGCCCGCGCCACGGCGGCGCCAACGCCAAAGTCGTGTCCATGCACGAGGACATCCGCGCGCATGTCTCCAATTGGGAGGACGAGGACGAGGTCGCAGCCTACCTGGGCAAGATTCTCGACAAGCAGGCCTTCGACGGCACGGGCCTCATCTACGGTATGGGCCACGCCGTCTACACGCTGAGCGACCCGCGCGCCGAGGTGTGCCGCCGTTACGCGCGCACGCTTGCCGCCAAGAAGGACCTGGGCGATGAGTTCGCGCTCATCGAGCGCATCGAGCGCCTGGCACCGCAGGTGATGCGCGATCACGGCATGACCAAGCCCATCTGCGCCAACATCGACCTGTACACGGGCTTTATCTACAAGATGCTCGGCGTGCCCGAGACACTCTTTACGCCGCTGTTCGCCGTCGCCCGCATGGCCGGCTGGTCGGCGCACCGCATGGAAGAGCTCTTCTGCGCGCACCGCATCATCCGTCCCGCGTATCGCCCGGTTATCGAGCCGCTGGAGTACAAGCCGCTCGCCGATCGCTAGAACGCGGACCGTTATAGAACCCGAGCGTGGCCAGGGCATCACCGCCCTCGGCCACGCTTTTTATGCCAGTAGAAAGGGCTGCATCGAATGATTGTTTTTTCCGATATGGATGGAACGCTGTTGACGAGTGACAAGCAGATGAGCGACGCCACCTGGGCGATGCTCGACGAGCTCGCACGTCGCGGCATTGAGTTTGTACCGTGCACGGGACGTCCGCTGTCGGGCATCTTTGAGCCCATCCTCGCCCATCCCGCCGTGCACTATGCCGTCTGTGCCAATGGCGCCAGCGTCTGGCAGCTCGACGACGATGTGCCCACCGATACCTCGCGCGCCACGCGCATCTTGAGCCGACCGCTCGACCGCGCCATCGCCCACCGCGTCCATAGCATTGCCGCCGGCCATGACGTCACCTTTGATATCTTCGCCGACGGCCAGTGCTTCCTCCCCCGTTCGCTCTACACGCGCTTGGACGAATTCTGCGGCGGCGACCCCCACATCGCGGCTTCGCTCAAGCGCACGCGAACGCCGATCGACATGGATATCGACAGCAAGATCGACGAGGTCGAGACGCTCGAACGCATCGCCATGTACTGGCACGACCCTGCCGATCGCGACGCCATCGCGGCGGAGCTCGGCACGCTCGGAGGCATTGAGGTCACGCGTTCGTACGCCATGAATATCGAGGTCATGGGCGAGGGCGCCACCAAGGGAACGGCCCTCACGTGGCTATGCGAGCACCTGGGCGAGCGTCTCGCCGACGCTTGGGCGTTCGGCGACAACATCAACGACATCCCCATGCTGCAGGCAGCGGGCCACGGCATGGCCATGATCAACGGCGAACCCGAGGACCGCGAGGCCGCCGACGCCATCACCGAATACGACAACGACCACGACGGCGTCGCCCGCACCATCATGGCCGCCCTCTCCTAGCAGCAGCAACCCGGCAGAAAAGGAACGTCCCCATCTGCCGAATTAGGCGAGACTCTCCAGCACGCGACGGAGCTCCTGCTGAACGGCGTGGTCGCGGTTGCAGCCTACGACGCGATCGGCAACCGCTTTGAGCGCGGGGCGCGCGTTTTCCATTGCGCAGCCCGTGCCGACAAAGCGAATGATCTCGTAGTCGTTCATCGAGTCGCCAAACGCCATGATCTCGTCGCGTCCAATGCCGTAATGCTCCGCAAGCTGTGCGATGCCCGAGGCCTTCGACACACCGGGCTGCATGGCATCGATCCACGCGTTTCCAGAAGGCGCAAAGGTAAAGAGCTGACCGAGTTCTCGCTGTAGCACGTACGCACTGTCCATAACGGCACCGTCATCGCAAAAGATACTCGCCTTGATGATATTTACGCTGGGATCGGGCAGTTCCCAAATGCGCTCGGCATTGGGAAGGTCCTTATCGACCTCACGCACGAACTTGCACTCGTCATCGAGCAAGAAGGATTTGGTTCGGTCAAAGAGCGCAAGATGCAGATTGGGAAACGTCGCGACTGCTTGGGCGAGCTTTCGAATCGCCAGGTGCGAATACACCTCACGGTCTACCATTTTGCCGTCGGCGTAGACCTGGGCACCGTTAGCGGCGACAAAGTCCATCTTGTCGCGAACGGGCGCAAAGAACTCGCACAGGCGATCGTAGCGGCGACCTGACGATGCGGCAAAATGCACGCCATGCTCGTGTAGCGCCAGAATCAGTTCGTAGGTCTCGGGAGGCACCTGGCTGTTTTCGTCAAGCAACGTGCCGTCCATATCGGATGCAATCAGTTTAAACATGGAAAAGCTCCCTTCGGGCTTGTTGGAATCGAACGTGTATCCAATTCCAACGTACCCAAAGGGAGCTCAGGTAAGACTCCGCGGGCGCAAACGTTACAAGGACCTGGCAAATAGCTCACGCGCACCAGGGGTCCCACATTCGCAGCGCCAGGCAACACGTCAAAGAGTGTCGCAGGCGACTAGACGTTTAAGAACGTCCCCGATGACTAGTCGGCGTAGGTGAAGGTTGTGACGTCGAACATGCCCTCGGGGCGGATGCGGAGCGTCGGGATAACCGGCAGGGGCAGGAAGATGATGCCCATGATGGGGTCGAGCGGCGGCTCGATGCCCATGGCGCGCGCCTTGACCATAAAGTCGTCGTGCTGCGCGGCGACATCCTCGGCCGTGCCTTCGCTCATCAGACCGCCGAGCGCCAGCGGAATGCGCGCCACGACCTCGCCGTTGCGCACCAGCACGTGACCACCCTGGCCCACAGCCTCAACAGCAGCCATCATATCGGCAGCGTTATCACCCACGACGCACACGTTGTGCGAGTCGTGGCCGATCGTGGAGGCAATGGCGCCACCGGTGATGGTGAAGCCACGCACCCAGCCGCGACCGATATGCTTGCCGACAAGGCCCAGGCCCGCAGGACCATCACCGTCGGCGCCCTCGGCCTGCAGCGACACACCGCGGCCGTGGCGCTCGATCAGCATAATGCGACGCAGGCCCTCGGCGCTCTCGGGGCGAGCCATACCCGTGATGGCCTTACCCGGCACCACGTCAATCACGGCCTCGCCCGGCTTAAAGGCATAGTCGAATACGTCGAGCGAAAGCTTCGGCAGCTTAACGGACGCGCGCAGCTCGTCGGCAAGGGCTGCGACCTCGGCCATCTCGGGTGCGATCTCGCCCACAAAGGTGCCGTCCTGCGCCACCAGAGCACCGGCGGCGTATACGCGATGCGGAGCCGTGGTGAACGTCAGGTCATTGAGCACCAGCAGGTCGGCACGCTTGCCCGGGGCGATGGCGCCACGCAGTTCGTGCGGGTCGCGGCAGCCGTGATCCAGGCCAAACGCCTCAGCCGTGGAAAGGGACGCCATGGAGATAGCGACCACCGGGTCGATACCGGCCTCAATCGCCACGCGGCAGGCGTTGTCGATCATGCCGGACGCAAGCGCATCGGAAGGAGCGCGGTCGTCGGTCGCAAAGCAGCAACGGCGGGCACGGGCAGGATTCTCCAGCAGCATCGGCGACAGGTTGGCCAGGTCATGGCTGCACGTACCCTCGCGCAGCATCACATACATGCCGCGGGACAGCTTGTCGAGTGCCTCCTCGGGAATCGTCGACTCATGGTCAGCGATAATACCTGCTGCGGCATAGGCGTTGAGATCCTTGCCGGCAACGAGCGGGGCGTGACCGTCCACCTGTTTGGACGGCGTCTGGTTGGCAGCGTCGATTCGAGCGCAGGTCTCGGGATCGGCCATAAAGACTCCCGGCAGGTTCATCATTTCGCCCAGGCCAAAGACATCGCCCGGATGCTCGGCAAAAAACGCCTGCATATCGGCGGCGGTGATGACGGCACCGGCCTGCTCGTCGGGCAGCGCGGGCACGCACGAGGGCATCATGTACTTGATGGAAATAGGAGCGCGACGACCGTCCTCGATCATAAAGCGCAGGCCGTCCAGGCCAGAAACATTAGCGATCTCGTGGCTGTCGGCAATAGCGGTGGTGGTACCGCGCGTCGCCGCCATGCGCGCATACTCGGCAGGGCGGATGTTCGAAGACTCGATATGCAAGTGTCCGTCAATAAAACCGGGGGCAAGATAGCGGCCCTGGCAATCGATGACCTCGGCAGCCTCATACGTACCGGCGGCATCGTCGCGACCATCGTAGAGCACACCGACGATCACGCCATCCTTGACGGCAACGCTACCGGGCGCCACGCGCTGACCGTACACATCGACAATCTGTGCGTTGGCAAACAGCGTGTCAACGGGCACGCGACCCTCGGCGGCCTCGATCACAGACCTCATGACCTCAACGGACATACATACTCCTTTAACCGTAGAAAAAAGCTGCGGAGCGGACATGCCTTCACCGCAGCAAACCAATAGCCATTGTATGCCCAAAAGGAGGCCGCCGATAACACCCCTTCCGCTTAACGGCACTGCCAAATGATCCCTTGGGGACGGAGGAAAACGGATCACCGGGCCAAACCGACCCCCTCGGTGATCCGTTTTCCTCCGTCCCCAAGGGATCATCTAAAAAGGCCGCAGTCGGGAATCCCGGCTGCGGCCCTATTGCACATGTTAGGTTGACCTACTTGCTAGACCAACTTAAAGCCCTTGCGCTTGCCCACGGAGAGGGTGTCGCCCAGCTTGAGGGCGCTGGGGTCGATGTTGTAGCTCTTGGGAGCCACGGCCTTGCCGTTGATCTTGACGCCGCCGCCGTCGATGTCGCGACGGGCCTGGCCGGCGCTGGCCGAAAGGCCCAGGTCCTTGAGCAGGCCGGCGAGGTAGATCTGGCCCTCGTCGTTAACAGTCAGCTCAATGTGCTTCTCGGGGAAGTCGGCGAGCTGGCCCTCCTTGAACACGCGGTCGAACTCGGCCTGAGCCTCGTCGCCTGCACCGGCGCCGTGGTAGGTGTCGCACAGGTCGCGGCCCAGAGCGCGCTTGAGCTCATAGGGATCGGCGGAGCCGTCGGCCAGGGCAGCGTCGATCTTGTCGACCTCGGCCGGGGTGAGCGAGCTCGCCAGGCGGTAGTACTTGCCGATCATCTCGTCGGGGATGGACATGGTCTTGCCGAACATATCCTTGGGCGCGTCGGTCAGGCCGATGTAGTTACCGTAGGACTTGGACATCTTACGGACGCCATCGGTGCCCTCGAGCAGCGGCATGGTGAGCGCGATCTGTGGCTCCATGCCCATCTTCTCCATGAGCTCACGGCCGGCAAGCAGGTTGAAGAGCTGGTCGGTGCCGCCCATCTCCACGTCGGCCTTGATCTGCACGGAGTCGAAAGCCTGCATCACGGGATACAGGAACTCATGCAGGGCGATCGGCGTCTGAGACTGGTAGCGCTTGGTAAAGTCGTCGCGCTCGAGAATACGGGCGACGGTGAACTTGGAGCACACCTGCAGCAGACCGGCCAGACCCATCGACAAGATCCAGTCACCGTTGTGCACGATGGTGGTCTTCTCGGGATCCAGGATCTTCATGGCCTGGCTCACGTAGGTCTCGGCATTGGCCTCGATCTGCTCCTGCGAAAGCTGCGGACGGGTGGAATTCTTGCCCGAAGGGTCGCCAATCAACGCGGTACCGTTGCCGATGATGAGGGTGACGTTGTGGCCCAGGTCCTGGAACTGACGCATCTTGCGCAGCGGCACGGCGTGGCCCAAGTGCAGGTCGGGGCTGGTGGGGTCGACGCCGAGCTTGATGTTGAGGGGCTCGCCCTTCTCAAGCTTCTTGCGAAGGTCGGCCTCGGGAACGATCTGCGCGGCGCCCGAGGTGATGATACGCATTTGCTCGTCAACAGACAGCATTGGGTATCCTCCTTTTGCTATAGCACCCTCGCCGAAAACGGCGGTGCTGGAAGTCCATAAACTCTCTTATGATAACAAACTGACGCGACGCAGCATCTACGACAGGAAAATCCTCGTCCTGCCGCATGCGTCGATGGCAACTGGCAGACGCGTACCGTCACGCTCGACCAGATATCGCACCTGCCGACGACGCAAGCAGTCGCGGCAACGGACCTGCCCCGTCGCATCGGTGGCACAGACGCCCTCGGCGGTCAGCAGGCAGTGCTCGCACACCATGAGCTCGGGACGGTCGGCGTCGACCGGACCCAAGACGCCGGGTTCAGCAGCCAGCTCGGCAATACGCTCCCTATCATTGCTGAGCAGCTCGGCAGGCAAGTATACCCACCCCGCGCCAAGCCCGCGCAGCCAGGCAAGCGTGGCCCGATTGGCACAGAACACCGGCGCCGCCACGTCAAACGCCGTGCCCAGCTCGCGGGCCATCGCCACCTGCCCCAGGTTGCGGCAAACCACACGCCCGGCACGCTGCATAAGCGCCCGAGTCCGCTCGATATCGCCTGCGCGGCACACTTCGTCGAGCACCACCGTCGCATCGGACAGATCCCGCTCATCGCGCGGATCCAAATCCATCAGCTCCCAGGCAAAGACCATTCGAGCAAAAGCCTCATGCTTTGCCGGCTCCGCCGGTCCCGCCAACTCCGTCGGTACACCGCCATCTGCCAGAACGCCCTCAAACGGCAGTACCCCAACGGACTGCTCAACAGGCGCGACCGCATCTGCCTCGACCCGCATGCGCTCCAACACCGTTGCCGTCTGCCCCAGCACGCCGGCACTGCGAATCAGATAGACCTCGCAGCCCGCGTCCACCTTGCGTTTGCAATGCACGACGATGCGCTCTCCCGCAGCGGCATCCACGGGGCAAGGCACCTGTGGCCAGCGCTTGGGCACATCGGGACGCGCGTCGGCACCCGGGTAAAATCGAATCTCGAGAGTATCGCCCGCCGCCACGGCGGCATCAAGCTCAACCGTCACCTCTTCGTGACCCACCGTCACCAAATGGCCCACGCGCACGCCCTGGTTGATCGCGCGCTCAAAGCTCATGAGCTCGGCGCCCGAACGACCCCGCAGATACGCATCGGTAAAGCCGCGGTTGAACGACCTTCCCAGCTCGCGCTCAAGCGCCGGAACCGCATCGGCATCCCATGTGCCGTCGCGCAGCATATCGAGCGCCCGACGCCACACCCTCGCCACGTTAAAGACGTAGTCGGGATTCTTCATGCGGCCCTCGATCTTGAGCGATGCCACGCCGGCGGCAACAAGCTCGGGCAGATGCGCGATGCCCAGATAGTCACGCGGACAAAGCAGGCGATCCCCTTCGACAGCGACAACACTCTGCCCCGCCTCGTCCACCAAGTCATAGGATAGACGGCACGGTTGCGTGCAATCACCGCGCATCGCAGAGCGGCCACGTCGAAGGGCAGAGAACCCGCACGCACCCGAGTATCCAATGCAAATAGCGCCGTGACAGAACACCTCGATGGGCACGCCAGTAGCGCAAAGCGTCTCAATCTCTGCAACGCTCAGCTCGCGCGCAGTCGTCACGCGCTCAACTCCCAGCTCCTTGGCAGCCAACTGCACGGCATCCTCGCTATGAACGCCCGCCTGAGTGGACAGGTGAATCTCGACCCCCGGAATCGCCGCACGTAGCGCACAAGCCAGCCCGGCATCGGCCACAATCAACGCATCGGCACCCAACGCGTGCGCATGCGCCCCCAACGCCACGGCGTCGGCAAGCTCATCATCGAACACGAACACGTTGAGCGTCACGTACACACGCACGCCATGGGCATGGGCCACGGCACAACCGCGCGCGAACTCATCATCGTTAAAGCCATGCGCGCTCACTCGAGCGTTGAATCCGTCCAGCCCCGCATAGATGGCATCGGCACCCGCCGCAATCGCCGCGAGCATCTGGTCGAGTCCGCCAGCAGGCGCCAGCAGTTCGGGCAGCGCCACTTCAGCCGCCGCCAACTCGCTTTCGCATTGTCCGCTCGATTCCGTCGCCCAAATCGCCATCGGCAAACTCCTTACCAAGGTATGCAATCACTCTGTTAATTGCCGTCAACCAGCATACACGAGGCCCCGCATGCCCCGATTGGTTTATCGTGTAATAACTTATGTCCATCCTGCCCGACGCATACCCGCCGCCTGGCACGACATACTTGGAGGTCAATATATGGGTCCTCGCCAACGACAGGGACACGGTCGCTCTAAGACGCACGCCCTGCCCGTCATCCTGCTCTCGCTTTTGGGCTTTTTGCTCATCGCGGGCGTAGCATTTGGCATCGGCATGATCGGCAACGTCAACCGCTGGCTGTCCGACCTGCCCGACTACACCGACGCCAACGCCTATCTGGTCAGCGAGCCTACCGAAATTGTTGACTGCAACGGCAATACCATTGCGAGCTTCTACACGCAAAACCGCAAGTCCATCACCAAGGACCAAGTGTCCCCGTACGTGCTGCAGGGCACCGTTGACGTTGAGGACGAGCGCTTCTACGAGCATGGCGGCATCGACCTCTGGGGCATTGCACGCGCATCGGTGGCAACCCTCACCGGCGGCCACGAGGGTGCATCGACCATCACCCAGCAGCTGGTTCGCAACACCATCTTGCAGGAGGAACAATTCGACTCGACCATCGAGCGTAAGGTGCGCGAGGCCTATATCGCCATCAAGATGGAGGATATGTACTCCAAAGACGAGATCCTCATGATGTACCTCAACACCATCTACTACGGCCATGGAGCATATGGCATCGAGGCCGCCGCTGAGACCTATCTGTCCAAAACCGCCGCCGACCTCACCCTGAGCGAGGCCGCGCTGCTCATCGGCCTTCCCAACTCGCCCTCGCAGTACGACCCCACGGTTAATCCCGACTTGGCGCTGTCCCGCCGCAACAAGGTTCTGGACAACATGCTGCGTCTGGGCCACATCACGCAGGAAGAGCACGATGCCGCGCAGGCTGAGCCCATCACGCTTAACGTGACCGAGATTTCGGGCAGTGGCGTCGATGTGTACTCTCAGCCCTACTTTGTCGCCTACGTTAAGCAGCTGCTTGAGCAGGAGTTCTCCACCGACGTGCTCTTTAAGGGCGGTCTGACCGTCAAGACCACCATCGACCCCACCATGCAGCAGGTGGCCGAGGAGGCCGTGCGCTCGCAGCTCGACACGCTTTCGCTCGACGGCCTGGACATGGGCATGGTCGTCGTTGACCCCAAGACCGGCTACATCAAGTGCATGGTGGGCGGCTACGACTACAACGCCGACGAGAATCACGTGAACCACGCTACGGCAAAGCGCCCCGTGGGCTCCACGTTTAAGGCCTTTACGCTGGCAACTGCCATCCAAAACGGTATGAACCCCAACGTCACCCTCAACTGCAACTCGCCGCTCAAGGCCAAGGGCACCACGACCGAGGTGCAAAACTACGGCAACCAGAGCTATGGCAACATCACGCTTAAGCAGGCAACGGCATACTCATCCAACACCGGCTACATTCAGGTGGCCGAAGCCATCGGCAATGACAAGATCATGTCGCTCGTCAAAAAGCTCGGCATCGATCCCGCCAAGGACAATATCGAGGACGTTCCCGTCATGACGCTCGGCACCGGGTCCATCTCACCGCTCGAGATGGCATCGGCCTACGCAACGTTTGCCAACGGTGGCTACTACCGTCAGCCCATCGCCATTACCGAGATCGACTCGCGTACCGGCTCGGTTCTGTACCAGCACACCGACAATCCCACGCAGGTGCTCACCGAAGGCGAGGCTGCCGCGGTTACCGACGTTCTATCCGGCGTCATGCAGGGTAGCGGCACGGGTGCCGCCGGCGCGCTGAGCGTCAACCAGCCCTATGCCGGCAAGACGGGCACCACTGACAACACCACCAACCTGTGGTTCTGCGGCTTCACGCCGCAGCTGGCATGCGCCCTGTGGACCGGTTATTCCGCAGGCGAGATTCCCATCCAAAAGTACGGTTCGGACCTGCTGGGCGACAGCACCAACCTGCCCGTCTTTAAGAAGTTCATGAACACCGTTCTTGCGGGCACCGAGCGCGAGGAATTCCCGACCGGAACGGCTCCCACGTACAAGAACAATAACGTCTGGAAGTTCTACGGCACAAACAACAAAAAGAAAGACGAAGAGGATAAAGACGAGGGAAAAGAAGAGGAAGAGACCACGACCACCACAACCACAACGACAACCACGACCACTGAAACCCCGGGTGGCAACACCACCGGCGATAGCGGCACGACAGGTGGCGACGGTGGCACGGGTGGCGATGGCGGCACGGGTGGCGACGGTGGCACGCCGACGCCTACACCCGACCCTACGCCCACGCCCGACCCCTCTACGGGCCAGTAGACGCAAAGCGGCATCTGACACCAAGGCGCCCGAGCAGCACGTACGCTGCTCGGGCGCTTCTTTATTTCAGCAGATGCCACAAGATGCCACGACGGTCCCGGCTGCAAGACCGATAGGGCAACGGGTGCCGGCATGCAAAAGGGCGCTGACTTTCGTCAACGCCCTCGGCAATTACCTATAGCAACAATCGGCACAGCAGCAGTGCCACGCATCCCCTACTTGTGAGAGTTACTCAGCTTGTTGATGAGCGCCTCAAGACGCTCTCCGTCCTCGGCCGTCTGCGCAATGACCAAGATCGTGTCGTTGCCGGCAAGCGAGCCAAGCACGTCGGGCAGCTCCGCGGCATCGACAGCCGCGGCAATACCAGAAGCCGTACCGGGCTGCGCCTTGATCATAACCAGATTATCGGTGCGCAGTACGCCGGTAACCAACTCGGAAACCATGCGCTGCAGATGCAGGTCCTCGGCAAGGACATAGATGCCCTCGGGGAGCTTACGCAGTCCCATGTCCGCGATATCGCGCGAAACGGTCGCCTGCGTGCAATCGAAACCCATGGCGCGAAGCTCGTCTACCAAAACGCGCTGCGTACGTACGTCCTTATTGCGAACAATATCTCTGATGGCATCCTGGCGCCCATTGCGTTTTTTGGCCATACAAAACCTCACTCCAAAAGATGGCGGAGACAATCACTTAGTAATTGAATAGTTTAGCGCTATTTGAGGGTTTTAGTGAATAAGAACGTATTTCGAAACAATTCCATGCAATTTATTTCGAAAATCACGCTACTAGACAGTCCGGACGCCCGAACGATTGAAAAAAGCCGCCAGATGCGTATACAACGCACATCGCATAGGCTTGGCACTAGCTATCGAACCATAGAGCAGACCTAGGCCCCGATGATTGCCTTTAAGAGCCGCAACCATCTGACGGGTACGCTGCGCTTCGAGCATATCATGCAAACGGGCCGAACGCTCTATTGAAGATACACCATGGGGGCTCAGACACAAATTTTCGATGCAGGCAACCAGGCCGGCGTAGTAATACCGCTGGCAGACCAGCTTCAACTGATCGCCACCGCCCGCGACGGCAAGCGAGTCGGCAAGCCTGTCGAGCGCCCCGATATCATCAGAAAGCTTGGCAAACATCGTGGGGTCAAACGTCTCCGTAATCGACGGCGCCACTGCATGAAAACGGGCACGGCCACATCCCGAAACGCGCTTTGCCCGCGAAAGCGCGAACGTCAAAAAAGACACCGTGCGAAACGCATCGCCGTGCGCAAGGCACGCCTCAAAGAGGGCGCGATCATACAGCACGCCAGAGGTCTGTCGGATTAAACCACAGGAAACCAATTGGGTCAGGCAAGCCGCCCGGTCCTCATCTTCAGAAACGGATGTCGCGTCCAAAACTCGGGAATGACGTTCGCGGTGAACATCGTAGCGATCGAGCGAAACAGAGGGAAACACGATGTCAGCAGAAGCGTCGCAGGAGCTTTCGACCATCTGCGAAAGGGACTGCGGCGCAAACCACTCATTGGCATTCATCGCAATGATCTGGGAGCCGCGCGAAGCCGCAAAACCGGCACGCAGGCAGGCGCCAGGCACTGGGTCCTCAACATCAATCAAATCAATATGAATGTCTCTGTCGGCAGCAACTTCGAGCGAATGGCGCACACCGGCTACCACGCCGCGGCAAACGACGACAATCTGCAAATCGTAGAGGTCTTGGTTCTGGATGCTCTCGAGAGCGCGCATCGTATAACTGGGCGAACCCTCAACAATCAGGATCACCGAAAGTCGCGGATGCGAACCACGTCGAACCAAGTTTTCCGTCCTCTCGACAGCCA
>CABSNH010000020.1 GCA_902478985.1 uncultured Collinsella sp. | reverse complement strand
CGGTTCTTGTATTCGTCCATGATGCCGATGCCGTTCTCGGAAACGAACCACTCAAGATCGGGGTAGTTCTTAGCGCAGTCCATGCCAAAGTCGTAGAGGCCCTGCGGGTAGATCTCCCAGCCGCGGCTCTCGTTCATAACGGCGTCGGGCCACACGTACTCGTCGGCAAAGTGCGGCAGACCGTACTGGTCGATCTTGCTCGCCGGCGCCTGAACGCGCGTGGGGTGGTAGTAGTTGCAACCGAGCCAGTCGACAACACCCTGCTTAAGAATCTCTTGGTCGCCGGCACGGAACGGAAGCTTAACGCCGCCCTCGGCCAGGCTGTCGAGCACGTCGGCGGGAAGCTCGCCCTTGGTAATGAGGTCGAGCCACCAGCGGTTGTTGATGCCGCTGGTCATACGCACGGCCTCGAGGTCCGCCTCGCTGGGGTTCTCCTTGGTGTAGACCGGGGTAAAGCAGTTGATCATGCCGATCTTGGCATCGCTGCGAACGGCGCCCTCGTCATAGGCGCGACGGTAGTTGGCCACGGCCAGCGCATGTGCCAGCGAGATGTGATACTGCACGGTGCGAGCGCGGCTAAAGTCGTGGAGCTGCGGGAACCACACGCCCTCCTGATAGCGCTGCTCGGGCTCGACGATGGGTTCGTTAAAGGTGAACCAGTACTTGATCTCCTGGCCAAACTCGTGGAAGGCGACGTCGGCGTAATGTGCGTAAGCCTCGACAACCTCACGGCTCTCCCAGCCGCCACGGTTAAAAAGGTAGGTGGGCATGTCAAAGTGGTACAAGTTGACAAACGGCTCCAGGCCGGCTTCGCGAGAGGCGCGGAACAACTCGTGATACCACGCGGCGCCTTCCTCGTTGAGGTTGCCGTCGGCATCGAGCAGACGGCTCCACTGGATGGAAGTGCGATAGGTATCCAGGCCCAAGTCCTTCAAAATGCGAAGGTCTTCCTGGTACTTGGCCATAAAGTCATTGCCGGCGTAAGAGCCAACGCAGTTGTAGAACGAGCCCAGATCCTGGATGGACCAGGTGTCCCACAGGTTCTCGAGCTTGCCGCCCTGGTTCCACTGACCCTCAGTCTGCGGGCCGGACATAGCAGCGCCAAAGAAGAAGTCGTTGGGCAGCTGATACTGTGCCATCAAAGTCCTCGCTTTCGTGTTCTAGAGCTTCCGGTTGGAGACGGGTTTGCTTTGGCAGGTTATCCGGCGCGGGCGCGCACCGGTCATACCGATATCCAACCCGCCAAAACAAAACCGTCCCCAAACGGTCGATCCTGTTCTGCGGAAAGATTCCGTTCGTTGCTTAAACTATAGCGCTCTAATTCTAAAAGTAAAGCGTCTTTTTCTTTTTTCTTTCTCGAGCTTCTTAGATAAAGGTTATATGGGTGCCTTGTTAAGGGTTATACTTACTTGCGTATTGATATATGTCGGAAAGGAGGTTCAATGATTCCCAAATACGAGGCGATAGCTGCAGATATTCGTCGAAGCATCGAGGATGGCACTCTTAAACCGGGCGACAAGCTTCCCACCGTCGTTGAGTTCTGCGAGCTCTATAGCGTTTCCAAAATCACCGTCAAACGAGCTATCGAGCAAATCACCGAGGAAGGTCTTATTACCAGCCGACGCGGATCGGGTACCTACGTTAAGGACACGGCGGGACTTCCCGGTCAGGCGTTTTTCCAGGGCAAAAACGACCGTGCCCAGGGCTTTTCGTATGAGCACCGCGGGGAGAAGGTGACCTCGGTGGTCTACGATTTCTCGATTGTTAATCCACCAGCGGACATCTCAGCCCAGCTGGGAATTGCCGAGGATGACTTTGCCTATCACATCGTGCGCGTGCGTCAGGCCGATGAGAAGCCCATCGTTATCGAGTACACCTACATGCCCCTCGAGCTGATTCCAGGCCTTAAAAAGAAGGACCTGTACGGATCGGTCTACCACTTCATCCGCGAGCAATGTGGGCTGAAGATTTCGAGCTTCCACCGTACCATTCGCGCCGTGGCAGCAACCGAGGAAGAAGCCGAGCGCCTGGACACCAAGCCTGGCTCTCCCCTGCTCGAGCTCACCCAGATTGGCTTTTTGGACAGCGGCGCCGCCTTTGAGTATTCGGTCTCGCGCAACGTTGGCGACCGCTTTGAGTTGCACAACGTAACGTTGGCATAGGTTTTTGCAGTCATGCGGGCGCTCGTTTTGAACAGTTTTACGCAGCGCCCGCGCAACACAATGAGGTATGAATATGTCCGATTTGATTAAACTGACGCCGATCTTCCACGAGAAGATCTGGGGCGGTCGCCAGCTCGAAACCGTATTTGGCTACGACATTCCCGATGGCCCCATCGGTGAGTGCTGGGCCATCTCGGCCCACCCCAACGGCGACTGCCAGATTGCGGAGGGCCCGTATGCCGGCCACACGCTGTCGTGGCTGTGGGCCGAGCATCGCGAGCTCTTTGGCAACTGCGAGGGCAAGGAGTTCCCGCTGCTCATTAAGATTCTGGACGCCAAGGACGACCTTTCGATCCAGATTCATCCCAACGACGAGTACGCTGCCGAGCACGAGAACGGTAGCCTGGGCAAAACCGAGTGTTGGTATGTGCTGGACTGCGAGCCCGACGCCACGATCATCGTCGGCCAGCGTGCCAAGGACCGCGCCGAGGCCGCACAAATGATCGAGGAAGGACGTTGGGACGACATGCTCAACGTGTTGCCGATTCACAAGGGCGACTTTTTCCAGATTGATTCCGGTACCGTGCACGCCATCAAGACCGGCACGCTCATTTTGGAGACGCAGCAGTCGAGCGACGTGACGTATCGTCTGTACGACTACGACCGTCCCGGCACTGACGGCAACCTGCGCCCGCTGCACATTGAGCAGAGCCTCGACTGCATCGACTTTGATGCTCAGGCTCCGACCGACGGCACGGTGACCGCGCCCGAGGTGGACGGCGTGACCGAGCTCGAGTCCAACCCCTGCTACACCGTCGATCGCGTGCGCGTCAACGGCAGCAAGACCCTCGACCAGCGCTGGCCCTTCATGTGCCTGTCGGTCATCGACGGCGAAGGCACCGTCTGCGGCGACCCCGTCCACAAGGGAAGCCACCTGCTGGCCCCGAGCACCGTCAGCTCCATCGACCTCGAAGGCAAGATGGAACTGATCATCAGCCACCTGTAGGTCGCACCAACAACCCAAACGCAACAAGGGGCTCTCCCGTCCATGTGCGGGAGAGCCCCTTGCCATATCTATTTATCAGCCCACCCGGCTCTCCAGATCAAAAAGCGAACGAGCAGAGCGACGTTCGCAAGCACCGTTACCCAAGGACCTGGGCGGGCGTATAGGGCAACATCGATCGCGAGTTCCGCACGCAAAGGAGAGCACTTAATGTGCTCTCCGTCTTGCGCAGGACTGCCCGAGCAGGCGATGTTGCCCTATACGCCCGCCCAGGTCCGCCAGGATCACGACAGCTTGACGATCGGCGCGAAGCCCTTCATCAGCTTTTTGGTCTGACCGGTCTTTTCGAATTGAACCTCGATCATGTCTCCGGCGACCGAGATCACGGTACCCGTGCCAAAGGTCTTGTGGCTCACGGTATCGCCTGCGGCAAAGTCCTGCGATGCGCTGGCGCGATCAACCTTGCGCTCCACCGTCGGGGACACCTTGGACGAGGGCTTTTTGGCTCGCGGTGCGCCCGAGCCAAAGGTCGAGGCAACACGGCCAGCGTCGGGCGAGACCCCACGATGGCGCTCGGTCCCGTAGCTGCTGCCACCAAAGAAATCGTCAAAGCTCGATCCGCCGCGCGAACCGGAACCGCCAGTCGAGCGCGTATGCGAACCAAATACCTTGCCGCCGTACATATCCGAACCCATGCCCGAGCCAAAGGTGCCGTGACGGTCGCCGCGCTTCTCCCAACCCGTGCCTTCAAAACCGGCAGAACCGATACCGCTAAACTCGATATCCTCAAACGGAATCTCGTTGAGGAAGCGCGAGCGCGGGTTGGCAGAGGTCGAGCCGTAGGTGCGACGCGTGGCCGCATAGGTCAGGAACAGGCGCTTACGGGCACGCGTGATGGCGACGTAGGCCAGGCGACGCTCCTCCTCGAGCTTACCCGGGTCATCGCTGCCGCCAAAGTCGTGCACGTGCGGGAAGATGCCCTCCTCCATGCCGGCCACGAACACCGCCGGGAACTCCAGGCCCTTGGCGGAGTGGATGGTCATCATGGTGATGGCATGCGTCTCGCCGGCCAGGGAATCCAAGTCGGAGCGCAGGGCCAGCCACTCCATGAGTGCCGGTAGCGCCTTACAGGTGAGCGGACCATAGGTGCGCTCAATCTCGTCGGCATGCACGGCACCCGCCGGCATCCCCGTCGGCGCGGCATACGCGTTGCCCGCGATGGCGGCGGCCAGGGCATCCTGCGGCGAGAGCGCCGGGGCGGCTAGGCTATCGAGCGGATTGGAACCTGCGGCATCGCGCGCGCCGACGAGTGCCTCAAACGAGGATGCCGGGGCAAATGGCCCCGGTTCGGGCGCGGGCGCGCTCACCACGACGGGCTCGGCGCCGGCAGGCACGTCGGCAACACCAGCTGCGCGCAGCTCTTCCAAGCTCTCGAGCGTACCCTCGATGTCCTCGTGCGTCTCCTCAAATTCGGCAGCGACGCCCAGGAATTCCTGGATGTTCTCGGCACGGCTCTCAGACTCCATGGTGCCCTCGGCGCGAAACGCCTGCAGCAGACCCGTCTTATCGACAATCATCTCGACGACGTCCTTGAGCTCGCCGTCCATGCGGCGGCCCTCGCGCACCAGCGACACAAAGCTTGACAGGCCATTGCGGACCTTGGCGCTAAACATGCCGGTTTCGGCACACGCAATCTCGCAAGCCTGGAAGAACGAGCAACGGTTGTCGCGCGCCAGCTGCTCGATTTTTTGGATCGAGGTGGAGCCGATGCCACGGCGCGGTGTGTTGATGACGCGCTTGACGCTCATCTCGTCGGCCGGGTTCACGATCATCTTAAGGTAGGCCATGACATCACGGATCTCGGCACGGTCGAAGAATCGCGTGCCGCCCACGATCTTGTAGGGCACGCCCGCGCGCAGGAACATATCTTCGAGGATACGCGACTGGGCGTTGGTGCGATAGAACACGGCGATGTCGTCGTAGCTCGTGCCTTTGGCATGCAGCTTCTCGATCTCGCCGGCAATCCAGCGGCCCTCGTCGCGCTCGTCGCTCGCCTGGAAGGCCTGGATCTTCTCGCCATCGCCCTCGGCCGTAAACAGGCGCTTGTCCTTGCGCTGCGAGTTGTGGCGTACCACGGCGTTGGCGGCGTTCAGGATATGACCCGTGGAACGATAGTTCTGCTCCAGCTTGACGGTCTTGCAGTTTTTAAAATCCTTCTCAAAGTCCAGGATATTGGTGATGTCGGCGCCACGCCAGCTGTAAATGGACTGGTCATCGTCGCCCACGACCATGAGGTTTTGGTACTTGGCGGCCAGCAGGTTGGCGATTTCGTACTGGACGTGGTTGGTGTCCTGATACTCGTCGACGCTAATGTAGCGGAAGCGCTCTTGGTACTTATCGAGCACCTCGGGGCGGGTGCGCAGCAGCTCAAGCGCGCGCACGAGCAGGTCGTCGAAGTCCATCGCATTGGCGGCGCGCAAGCGACGCTCCAGCTCCAAGTAGACCTGTGCGGCCTTTTTATCGTTGGGGCTATCGGCGCTCTTGAGCATGTCCTCGGGGCCGATCATGGCGTTTTTGGCCGAGCTGATCTTGCTGCGGATCATGTTGATGGGGAACTGCTTTTGCTCGATGCCGAGCGCCTGCATAATGTCGCGCACCATGCGCTTTGAGTCATCGTCATCGTAGATGGTGAACTGGCCGGTGTAGCCCAGCAGGTCGGCGTCCTCGCGCAGCATGCGCACGCACATGGCATGGAAGGTGCACACCCACATGCCGCGGGTACCGCTGGGAATGAGCGCCGCCAGACGCTCGCGCATCTCGGCCGCGGCCTTGTTGGTAAACGTGATGGCAAGAACCTGCCAAGGCTTAACACCCAGGTCGCCGAGCATATGTGCGATGCGGAAGGTCAAGACGCGGGTCTTGCCCGAGCCGGCGCCGGCGAGCACCAGCAACGGACCCTCGGTGGACAGGACCGCCTCGCGCTGGGCGGGATTAAGGCTGTCAATGTCGACGAGCGGCTTGGCGGGCTTGGGCGCCGGCGCGGGAGCGTCGTAGATGTCGAGCGGGACGAGCTCGGGCTCCGGCGCTGCAGGGGCGGTGTATGCATCGAGCGGCACGGGTTCCGGCGCGGGCGGCACGGGTACCGCGGCGTTCTTTTCCCAGGGCAGGGGCTGGGTCATGGGCGACTCCTCATCTGACGGACGGCGCGCCTGCGGGCAGCGCCATAGTTTGAGCCGTACCAGTATACCGAGCCGCGCGGACACCGACGCAAATCACACCACGACTCCGTGCGCCACCGTCAGACCCGCCCCAGCGGATTTGGCGCAATGGGGTCAGGTTGCTTTGCACCAATCTATTGACAATCACGGAACCGCCGATGTCATGGCCACGGTAGCGAGCGGCGGCCAGGGCGAACAAATTGGCATGAAAAGAGGGCGGCATAGACCTTTTGGTCATGCCACCCCCTTTGAATGACAAGTTGTCGCCCTGGCCGTCGCGCAGCGTCAACTAAGTTAGAGGCCGAGCATCGGCTCCAGGACAAAGAAGTGCGCGAGAACCACGATGCCCAGGATGATGCGGTAGACGCCGAAGCACTTAAAGTCGTGACGCCGCACGAAGCCCATAAGCCACTTGATGGCAATGAGCGACACCACAAAGGCGACGACGCAGCCCACGCCCAGGATGGCGATTTCGTTGGTGCCGAACGTGCCGCCCTTAATAAAGTACTTGACCAGCTTGAGCGCACTCGCACCAAACATGACGGGAATGGCCAGGAAGAACGTGAACTTAGACGCCACCGAGCGCGTGCAGCCCAGCAGCAGGCCGCCGATGATCGTGGAGCCGGAGCGCGATGTGCCCGGAATCAGCGAAAGCACTTGGAAGCAACCGATACCCAGCGCGGTCTTCCAGCTCAGATCCTCGAGCGTAGTGATGGAGCCAAAGTCCAGGTTATCGTCATCGTCTGAAGCGGCAGCCGCAGCGGGAGTGGCAAAATGCGCACCAGCGGGGCGTCCGCCCGCCACCACGGCACGCGAACCAAACGAACCGGCAAGAGCAGCCTGGTCGCGCTTGTTCGCGCGCCAGTTCTCGATCACAATAAACAGCACGCCGTACACAATGAGCGCCAGCGCCACGACGGGAGCATTATAGAAATGCTCCTCCATCCAGTCGTTAAGCGGCAGACCGATCGCCGCAGCGGGAATACAGCCGAGCACAATCTTGCCCCACAGTACCCAGGTGTCGCGACGACCCTCCTTGCCCTTGCTGGGAGAAAACGGGTTGAGGTCGTAGAAGAACAGGACGCAGACAGCCAAAATGGCGCCAAGCTGAATCACGACCAGGAACATATTCCAGAACGTCTCGCTCACGTTCATCTTGACGAACTCGTCCACCAAGATCATGTGACCGGTCGACGAAACAGGCAGCCATTCGGTGATGCCCTCGACCAGGCCCATGAAGGCAGATTTTAGAAGCTCGATGATATCCAAAGGGACCCCCTCGTTAGACACCCGCCGATATTGTTCTGCGGACGGTGCGGGCGATGTCCCATTATCAACCGTTGGCGGCGCGCCTGCGCCTACCCTTACCAAAAAACTCGTCCGTTCACAGAATTGCGAGCGGTCAAACCCAAATCCTTGGGTATAACTGCAACAAGATAAAGTGTCCGGCGGCCACGCATCCGCGCCCGCCCGATGCACGAGCCCCACGCCCGTGCGATAGACCAAGGAGGAAACCATGAACGAGGGCTACACCAAGGTATTTGTTTCACTCGACGGTACTGAGCAGCAGGATTTTGTGCTCGCACGCGCCATCAAGGTCGCCGCGAACAACGGCGCCAAGCTGATTATCGGCCACGTTATCGATTCCACGGCACTCGAGAGCGCCGGTTCCTATCCGGTCGATCTGGTCAACGGCCTAGAGGAGGCATTTAAGAACTCCATCGCCAAGCAGCTCGAAGAGGCCAAGGCCAATCCCGACATTCCCGAGGTCGAGGTCATGATTCGCGCCGGCCGCATTCGCGAGACGCTCAAAGACGAGATGCTCGACGTGGTCAAGCCCGACCTGGTGCTCTGCGGCGCTCGTGGCCTGTCCTCGATCAAGTATGCACTCCTGGGTTCAATTTCGACGTTCCTGCTGCGCAACACCGACTGCGACATCTTGGTCGTGAAGTAGCAAACGTACGCCTAACGCATCGCGGAGCGCAAGCCCACGTGCCCAAGTCTTCCAAGAGCGGGACCACCATTACGGTGGCCCCGCTTTGCTTTAGGCTGAGAATTGCTCCAGAACCCTCATTCTCTCAACGGAATCCGTCTGAATTTTCAGAGCGACCCGACCCAAATCTCCGGTTGCAGAGGCAAGTTCTGCAAGCTGGGCAGACACCTCTTCAGCCACTTCCGCCGCGATGTTCTTGATCATCTTGAGTGGGAGATGCAAATCTTGAGACATGAATTCGAAATCTTCAGGAGTCACCCCATCGATCACCCGGTGATCCCCAATATCAATCCCAAGATTATGGTCGTATCCCATTATCGTCGTGCAAACAATATCGTATGCAGGGGCCAACCTCTTTTCCCGCCAACTCGGACTATAAAGAAACGAATGGTTCTTGAGATGCGAGTCGCAATTCCCCAACGCATAATCGACCATTACCTGACGAGCGAACATTTGAGTATCAGCAATTACGTTAGACGATTGCTCTCTTATCAATCGGCCGCAAAGAGCCATATAGCAGCTATCGGGACGTGTCTCGTATTTCATATACGAAGGCCAGCCAACCGCTTGGCAAAAATCCTCCTGATGCAGCCTCAGAGGCACATCGAATCCGCTCATCGACGGCGGCTCATTGCTCCAGATTCTGTCATAACGCTCGGAAAAGAACGCACCAGGAATCGTATCCGAAGCTTCTGAACGGGCAATTTCAAGCCCAGCAGCAGACGCTGCCGTCATGCAAATTAATTCGTTGAACGGCAAATCCGGATGTTTAGTTGAAGCAATCTTGACTATGTGAGTCGAGGGGGCAGAGCCGAGCGGCAGCATCCAATCCCCCGACCCGGCCTTTTTTGCATCTTTACCGCGCGGTAAAAACCAACCGGTTTTAGACTGAGCGCCCGCCAACGACAGCCTCGAATCCTGCATATCATTTGCAATCTCAAACACTTCCGCCTTAGAAAGTGCCTCAAAATCCTCGTCTTGCAGAGGACGATAGCCCGGATCGTAGCTCGATTTCTCATCGCCGAGAAACCTCAAGGCACCAACGCACTCATCGCCCAAACGCTCGAGCATCGATAAATAGTCTGACTGGGGGATTTGAAAACGCATCGACAGCTCATGCCGAACCGGGCCCTCGGGAAGCATGCCCGAAAAGAAGGCCGAAAACTCATTGCTGGCATATGGCTCATGTCGCAAGGGAAGAGAAGCTGAGAGTGCGGCAGCATCGTCGCGTTCAAGATATCCCTCATCATATGCAAACGTCTCGTTTACGGGGTCGGCCCTCTCAAATTCTCCGACCAGCTCAAACGTTCCCCGATACTCACGATAAACCTTTAATGCCATGAGCCGTCGCCCCTCTCCCTCAGGATCAAATCGACCCCCAAGCTGTTAGCGATTTGAAGGGTTTGGCGAAGATTGGCACCCGCCTTTCCACGCTCAAGCTCGCTCACAAAGCGCAAACTGCACTGGTTGAAATCAGCCACATCGCGTTGGGTATAACCGAGCTTCTTCCGGCGCTCACGCAAATATGCACCGAGTTCAGCTGGGTCAAAAATCGTTCGCTCATTCCAGTCTTGCATGCTAATCCCCTATGATTATCCCAAACGGGATAATCATAGCACATCATGATGGAATTATCCCGTTTGGGATAATTGTCTTAACGTGAATGACGCTCCGGGACGTTACACCGCGACGACTACTCAAAGTATTGAAACTTGTTGGTCGAGAAGGCAAACGTGACGACAAAGCCTTTGCCGGGCTCGGATGCCGCGGTGACGTCAATGCCCATCTTGGAGCACAGGCGTGCCACCAGGTAGAGGCCGATGCCCGTTGCGCGCTTGGTGGCGCGACCGTTGTCGCCGGTAAAGCCCTTCTCGAACACGCGCGGCAGGTCTGCCGCGCTCACGCCGCAGCCGTTGTCCGCAACGGCAAGCTCGATGCGCTCGCTCGCCAGGCCCTCGTCCAGCAACGCGCCCGAAAACACGATCTTCGCGCCGTCCTCGCGCGCGTATTTAATGCTGTTCTGGATGAGCTGCCCCAGAATAAACTCGAGCCACTTCTCGTCGGTAAAGACCTCAAAGTCGAGGTTCCCGCACACCGGCGCCACGTGCGCCGCGATGAGCTCACGCGCGTTGGCTTTAATCGCGCCCGTCACCAAGGTCTTGAGACCCCAGCGGCGAATCAGGTAGTCGCGCTCCACGACTTCCGAGCGCGCGTAGTACAGCGCCTGGTCGATATAGCGCTCCACGCGAGCCAGCTCGCGGCCCAGGTCATCCACACGCGACAGGTCGTCTTCGCTGCCATCAAGGTTTTCCAAAATCAGGTGAGCCGCCGCCAGAGGCAGCTTAGCCTCGTGGACCCAGCTCTCGATATAGTCGCGATAGTCATCGGTCTGACGCCGGCCTTCGGCAACCTCGTCGCAGGCGGCTTTGCCCACCCGGCGCAAGACCTCGTACTCGAGCTCGCCCTCGGCATAGGTCGGACATTGCACCATCTCCTGCACCCATGCGGGACTCTCGAGCTCCTCTGCCGCGCGCTCCAACTGGCGCAGAAAACGGCGACGGCGCGCGTATTCGATCACGATGCCGAGCATACCAAAGATAAAGGACACGCCGACCGCCACGACCACGATGGATGTCGAAGCACCGGCGACCGTCAGCACAAAGCAGCTCAGCAGCACGCCGCACGTCCACACGACGACGGGAAGCAGCGCATCTTTAAAGAACTTGCCAAACGACATAGCCGGCCCCTAGACCGAATAGCCCTGGCCGCGGTGCGTTGTCAAATACCCCTTGATGCCGCTTTTTTCGAGCGTGGTGCGCAGGCGGTTGATGTTGACGGTAAGCGTATTGTCGTCCACGAAGGCGTCGGAGTCCCACAGGTCCTGCATGATGGCCGAGCGCGAAACGATCTTGCCCGCGTGACTCAGAAGCAGCGAGAGGATACGCAGCTCGTTTTTGGTGAGCTCGGTGCTGGTGCCCGTTTGCGTGTTGGTGACCATGGAGCGGGCGAGGTCGAGCTCCAGCCCCTTGTGGACAAGTGTGCTGCGCTCGCCTGCCGCCGTGGTGCGGCGCAGCAGTGCGTTGATGCGCGCCACGAGCACGCGCGCGCTATAGGGCTTGGGAACAAAGTCGTCCGCGCCGAGCGTCATGGCCATGACCTCGTCGATCTCGGTCGTGCGCGACGTGAGAACGATGATGGGAACCTCGGATTCGCGACGGACCTCATGGCAGATGTGCTGGCCGTCTTTGACAGGGAGCGTGAGGTCGAGCAGCACCAGGTCGGGCGCGGCGGCGAGAATATCGTGCGAGACATGCTCAAACGATTCGCAGGCCTCGACTTCAAACCCGGCGCGGGCAAGGATGTCGACAAGCTCACGACGAATGGGCTCGTCGTCCTCAACGACATAAATCAGCGCCATGGATTTCGCTCCCCTCTTGGTTGTCTTGCCACCATTATGGCTGCGAAACTGCAGGTGCGCACCGCGCGCGGTGCCAAGGTGACAGAACTGTTCGCGAGCGGGGGCGTTTTGTCCGCCTCGCACTCGCAGCGGCGGCGGGGACCAAAATGATTCTTTAATCCCCGTCCCAGAAAAATCATTTAGCGGCGGGCACGGAGCTTTTCGTAGCCTTCGGCGAAGAAGGCAACCGTCGCGGCGTCGGCCTCGGCGGCGTCGGCCTCGGTTGCGGGGACCACGCCGTGCTCGTCGCTCACCAGGAACAGCGCGCCCTTAAGCTGCGCGGGAATGTCTACGCGCGTGACCGGGATGCCCTTGGTCTGGGCCAGTTGCTCGATGAGCGTCGCCGTGCCGCACAGGAACTCGTCCGCCGGCGCCACAAAGGCGAGCTCGCCGTTGTTGACGGCGGCGAGCAGCTCGGGCGCCACGCCAGTTTCGTCAGCCTCGGAGCGGGCCTCGGCGGAGCGGGCGCGCAGCGCCTTGGCCGACGTATCGGCGAGCGGCTCGTACTCCCCCACCGTCATGGCGGCGTTGCCGTTGATGTCGATCACCAGCATGAGCACGCCGTCGCGTGCGGTGTAATCGCCCTCGGCAAGCGACCACTCAACGTGCTGTTTGGCCCAGCTGAGCATGTTATGGGTGAGTGGCTCGCCCTGCACCAGGCGCTCAGACAGCGCGCGGATGTGACGGTTGAGCATGGGTACCTTTTTGTTGGACATGCGCCAACGGCAGACAAGCGCGGGCTTGTCGAGCGTAAACTTCTCGACCGCCTCCTGATTGGCGCAAAAGTCCTCGTACGCACGCTGATCCTCGGCATTGCCAAACAGCTCGGCATCATCCACAACGGCCATATCCAACCTTTCTCAAAAACATACACCGCACCGTTATACCCAAAAAAGCCGCCCGCACCAACCGGCACGGACGGCAATAGATAGCTTTAGTTCGGGGCGAGCCAATACCGATGGTGGAGCATAAGCCAGCGAGCCGGACCCAAGTGCCTCAGGTCGCCGCGAAAGAGGAGCGACGCGTACTTCTGTACGCGAGCGACGGTTTGAGCGGCGAGATGAGGTGCTTGGGGCCGGCGCAGCGTCGATCAGTTACGCGGTTTGGTAAAACCGCGTAACGATATTAGTGACGGAAGTGACGGGCCCCCGTAAACACCATCGCAATGCCGTGCTCGTTGCAGGCCTGGACGCTCTCGTCGTCGCGCTTGGAGCCACCGGGCTGGATGATGCAGGTCACGCCGTGCGCGGCAAGCACGTCGACGTTGTCGCGGAACGGGAAAAACGCGTCGCTTGCACAGGCAAAGCCGCCCTTCTCCACGCCCTCGCGCTCGCAGAAGTCCTCGGCGCGCTCGCAGGCAAGCAGTGCAGAGTCAACGCGGTTGGGCTGACCCGGGCCCATGCCAATGCCGGCCTTACCCTTGGAAACCAGGATGGCGTTGGACTTGACGCCCTTGCAGACCTTCCAGGCAAACTCGAGCTCGGCCATCTCGGCGTCGGTGGGCTTGCGGTCGGTGGGGAACGTAAAGGTCGCGGGATCCTCGGTCACGTGGTCGACCTCCTGCACCAGCATGCCGCCGTCGACGGAGCGCAGCTCCACCTGGGCGCCGTGGTCCACGCCGCCGGTAGCCAGCACGCGCAGGTTGGGGCGCTTGGCCATGCGCTCGAGTGCCTCGGCAGTGTAGCTCGGGGCGATGATAACCTCGACGAACTGCTTGTTCTGATCGGCAAAGTGCTCAACCAGCTCATAGGGAACCTCGCGGTTGCAGGCGATGATGCCGCCGAAGGCGCTCTTGGGATCGCAGGCGAAGGCGCGGTCGTAGGCGGCCGTGATGTCCTCGGCAACGGCGGAACCGCAGGGGTTCTGGTGCTTGAGGATCACGCAGGCCGGCTCGTCGAACTCGCGGACCAGGTTCCAAGCGGCGTCGGCATCCAGATAGTTGTTGTAGCTGAGCGGCTTGCCCTGGATCTGCTCGGAGCCAACGAGCGGGAACTGCGAGCTCGCGGTGTTCTCGCAGCCCTCGGCAAAGCGATAGACCGTGGCCTTTTGCTGCGGGTTCTCGCCATAGCGCAGGTCGTCGACCTTCTCCAGCGAGATCTCGAGCTTGGCAGAGGTGTCCGCCACGTCGCTTGCCTGGGCGGCAAGCCAACGGGAGATAGCCGTGTCGTAGGCGGCGGTGGTCTGGTAGACCTTCACCTGCAGGCGACGACGGGTGGAAAGCGTGGTGCAGCCACCGGTCTCGCGCATCTCGGCCAGGACGGCATCATAGTCGGCCGGGTCGGAGATGACGGTAACGCTCGCGGCGTTCTTGGCGGCAGAGCGCAGCATGGAGGGACCGCCGATGTCGATGTGCTCGATGGCATCCGCGAAGGTGACCTCGGGGTTGGCGACGGTCTTCTCGAACTCGTACAGGTTGACGACGACCAGGTCGATCAGCTTAATGCCGTGCTGTGCCGCCTCCTGCATGTGCTGCTCGGAATCGCGGCGGGCCAGCAGCGCGCCGTGAACCTTGGGGTGCAGGGTCTTAACGCGGCCGTCCATCATCTCGGGATAGCCCGTGAACTCCTCGATGGGGGTTACGGGGACGCCCGCGTCCTCGATGGCACGAGCCGTGCCGCCCGTAGAGATGATCTCGACGCCAAAGTCATCGACCAGCGTCCGTGCGAAATCGACGACGCCCGTCTTATCGGTAACCGAGATCAACGCGCGTGCGATCTTCACATCAGATCCCATGCAGTCCTCCTGTCTGGTACGCCGCCGTGCTCTGTGAGCCGGTGATACGTCGATCTGCAGCGCTCGCGCAGCGGCATTGAAAATACTGATTCAATGTAGCGCATCGAGCGCATCGATGCACCCCGCAACGGGCGCATGTGCAGAAAAAGCTTGCGAGCGGAGGGGATGGGCACGGCACCGGGCACGGTGAGTTCATGGAACACAGGGGCACCATAATTAGATGCCAATAGCGTGGTAGAACTGTGCTCGATATGCATCCGCAAAAGAAAGAGGCACCATGGTCTCGCGGGTTCTCTACCGACCGTTTGATACCGAAGACTTCGACGCCATCGCGCTGATTCTACAGCAGCTTTGGCATGACAATTCGGATAACGATGAGTACAACCGCCTCGAGGCCGCGTGCGACCTTGCCTACTGCCTTTCGTCTTCGACGTTTTCGCAAGTTGCCGTAATCGACGGTCAGGCGCGCGGCATTGCGCTCGCGCGTGCGGGACAGAGCTCCGGCGCCACCGTTAAGGAACATTGGCTGGATACCGAACGCGCACTGCTATCGCAAATGCGCGAGCTGGAGCCCGATGCCTGCGCCGAGTATCTCTCGTTTGTGCGCGCAACCATCCGAACCAACAACCGCCTGCTCGAAAGCAGCCCGTTGCCACACGACAACGAGGTCACGCTGCTTGCCGTAGATCGCGACGTCCATGGCCTGGGCGTTGGCTCGGTGTTGCTCGACGCCGCAGTCTCGTACCTATCCTCGCGCGGGGCGACGAGGGCGCACCTGTACACCGACTCCAACTGCTCGTGGAAGTTCTACGAGCTGCATGGCTTTAAGCGCACGGCCACGCACCGCGCCAACCGCGAAGAGCGCCGTCACGACATGCCGCGCGAAAGCTTCCTCTACGAACTCGACCTAACAGCCTAGGCCCAGCAGCCATACCTAGTCATTTAGGAACGTCCCCAGTGACTAGTCGTTGGGGACAGTCTTCGTAGGTAGCGCATAAAAAGGGATGGGCTTCCCCCGACGGCTGTCGAGAAAAGCCCATCCCATAATTTACGACCGTTAGAACGTTCCGCCGCCGCCTCCGCCGACGCCGCCACCGCCGCCACCGGAAAAGCCGCCGCCGCTGCCGCCGCTCGAGCTGTCGGAGCTCGATGCCAGCTCACGGATGCTCTCGTGATACACGCCGTCGAACGAATCCATCGGCGACTCGTTGCCGTAATGATGGTAGTACCACCAGTAGCAGGGGTAATTGTCGTAGAAACCGTCGGCCTCGCGCACCTCGGGAGGAACAGCCTCGGCAAGCTGACGCAGGACTTCCTTGGAAACACCCAGCGCCGCACCCATCACCAGAAGTTTATTCCACAGTACCAGATCGCCCGGAACGGCTTCCTTTAGGCGCGTGAAATCCTCAAGCCAATGCTTGAGCGCCTTGCAGCGAGCCGCCACCTCGGCGCCCTCCGGCGTAAAGCGGCGGAACGTAAGGCCCACGCCAATACCCACCAGCACAATCGGCACCGAGATAACCGCGGCGATAATGTTCGCCTGTGCGCCGTCGGTAAAGAAGATGGATCCCGCGGGAATACAGGCGATCAGAATACCAAGAACCAGGCAAAACACCATTGCGACAATGCCGTCCGAGGCAACGTACTCGCTATCGGCCAGCTTGCCCTTAACGGTGTTCTGATAGTCCTCGAGCTTGTCGCCCACGGGTGTAGCGTGCTGCTTGACGTAGTGCTGCAGCTCGTCGAACGTGCGCGAGCGATCGCCGTTCTCGTCGAGCTTAGCACCGGCAAAGAAGACCTTGAGCACCATGTGGTCAATGCCCTTGGCCGACTTCCAGCCCGCATCACTCACCGTCACGCGATACGTCTGCTCTTCTTTTTCACGCCCCAACAGACCCTTCTTAGCCTTAGTCACGGTCGCCTGCTCCAGCTTAATCACACGGTCGTCGGTGAGCTTCATGAGCGTGGCGATATATGCCTGATCGGGCACCTCGTTCCAGCTCATGAGGGCCGAAAGCACGGCGGGATGGTCGGCCGAAGGCACATCGCGGAAATATTCGTCCTGGAAAAGCGGCTTGGGCTTGCGGCGGCGCAGCTTGAGCACAACGATTGTGCCGGTAAAGGCCACCGCCGCGACAACACTTAGTACGGCAAGTACATTGGCAATCATGCGAGCGTGAGCGCGGCGGGCGTTAGCTTCGTCGGCCCACGCCTTCTCTTCGCTCAGGATCGTTGACATGCGCTCCTCGCTCGAGGCGGAAAGCCATGGCACCCAGTCGCTGGGGAAGGCGATGCGTGCCTCGGCGAATTCGCCCTGATGCACGCAGGGAATGGTATAGGTGACCATGGGCTCGTCCTCATCGAGTGACACGTCGCCCGTCAGCGGACCGTGGCCCCATGCGCGGAAGTTATCGCCCTTGACGGCCGCCGTCCCGGCAGCGGCATTTGCGAAGTACACTTCCATCTCGACATCGTCGGAATCCGCGGACCAGCCGTCACCTACAAATTTCCAGTAGAGCTCAGCGGTATCGGCCCAGTTCATGACCGCACCGGTCATGGTGTAGCTCACGTAATAGATCACGCTATCGCCGCTCTCGTGGGGGCTGAAAACCTTGATCTTTACGCCGCCGTCGGACTGCTCGACCGTGTAGACGCCAGAGTCACCCTTGTTTGCGCTGTCGACCTTGTTAAACGCGGTGTCGTCTTCCTCGACGCTCAGCACATTGACGCCCGCCGCACCGCCCTGCTGGTTAGAGCCTGTATTGATCTCCCAAAACACGCCGTTGATGTCGTCATCGAAATCGAACTGGCGTCCCTCGACAACGGTCAGCGAGCCGTCGGCCTCAACCGTGGCGCCGATATAGGTTTGGGTCATGGAGTAGCCGTCGGCACGTGCAACGGCGGGCAACAGCAGCAGTGCGCACGCGACGAGCGCGCAAATGGAAACAAATCGCGCAAACGGGCGGCGCTGCCGGCTGACTTTGGCGGCGAGGGTGTTCATAGGCACATCCTTTGTCTGTAAAACCAACAGCGCCATTGTCCCACGTTTGCGGGTACGCATGACGAATATCTAGGCGACCGGAGCGCCAAACGGGATGAAAGTCACGCCCGCACCCCGGCACTTGGAAAATGATCCATTGGGGAAGGAGGAAAACGGATCATTGGGTTGAATCGACAGACAGCAACAAATTTGTCGTTTGAGACACTCTTGGGCTGAGTCCCGCGCCAGCAATAGATACCACTTCACAGCTCCGTCACAGGTGTAGCGGCTTTGTGTGGGCGCGGCATGCGCTGATTGAGCCGCCAGTCGAGGGGCATAAAGCAGTTGAGCGAAAACGGTTTGCCCCTTTGCCGTTCGCTCGAGGATCATGTCCCCCTTTTCCGCGGAAACCCCGGCAGTTGCGAAGAGCTGCCGGGGTTTCTGTCGTTTGTGAGGCCGAGTCGGCGTACGGCGATCGAGACGTTGGGCCGCAGACCCACCGTGCGCAATGCGCAGCGCCGCCAACTTGCGAGCCACGGAAACGCCTTCCCTACCGTGCCCCGCGCTATACTCGTCCGCATGGATATCAAAACACGCAACATAGTAACGCCCGCCGCGGATGCACCAACGTCGCAACCCGCCTCCGTTCCCGCACCTGTCGTGGGCCGTTTTGCCCCGTCGCCCTCGGGCCGCATGCACCTGGGCAACGTGTTCAGTTGCCTGTGCTCGTGGCTTTCGGCCCGCAGCCAGGGCGGCAACATCGTGCTGCGCATCGAGGACCTGGACGATCGCTGCAAGCGCCCCGAGCTTGCCGCTCAGCTGATTGACGATCTGGCCTGGCTAGGGCTTCAGTGGGACGAAGGCCCCTACTACCAGCACTGTCTCTTATACACATCTGTCGCTGCC
>CABSNH010000019.1 GCA_902478985.1 uncultured Collinsella sp. | reverse complement strand
ACGCAGATCTCTCCGCGGTTGATGGACGTGTCGATGCCGTCGAGCACCGTCAGGCGTGCATCTCCATCGCCGTAGTGCTTCTTGAGCCCCTTGACCTGGACGTAGGCTTGCTTCGTCGCCATGCTATCCCCCATTGTTAGCCTATTGCTACTTTATGAGCGTAATAGTAAACCATGGCGAACTATTTTGGAGCGAGGCTCGGGATTTATTTCAGACTGGTCATTGGGGACGCTCTAAATGACTAGGTGGCTAGGCGCGGGATTTGGCGCGTGCGAGGGCCAGACCTACGGCGGCAATGGCGGCGGCGAAGAGCACCGTGACGCCCAGATCGCAGGCGATGTCGCTCAGCACGGCAGACGTCAGATCCGAGGCAAGTGCCTTGCTGATCGCATCGTTCACCCAATATGTCGGCACAAAGTGCGCCACGGTCTGCACGGCCGAGCCCATGAGCGACAGCGGCATCCAAGCGCCGCCCAAAAACGTCATGAGCATGCCGAGCAGGTTGCCCACACCGTTGAGCAGCTCCTCACGCGCACCCAGGCTCGAAAGGGCAAAGCCAACGGCCAGCGGCGTGCACGCCAGGGCAAACGTCGCTGCCAGCGCCAGGCACACACGGCCCACGCCGACCTCGGCGACCGCGCCGGCAAAGCCCACAACGCCCATCATGCTCGACACAAACCAGATGCAGACGGTGAGCACGGCGGCGGCCGCAAACACAGCAAGCGAGCGCTGGCGCTCGGAGACCGGGCCGGCCTCCATGCGGCGCACACGCTCAGGCTCGTTCATGCCCGAGAACACCAGTCCCACCGACACGATGACCGACGAGATGATCGCGTACGCGCCAAAGTTGAAATACGACTCGAGCGTGGCGGCAGCCGTCGAGTCGACCTTGACCTGCTCGATCTGGACCTCCGCGCGCTTTGCAGCGGCATGCTCGGCGGCCTTGGCAACATCGCCGTTAGAAGCAGCGGGCTCAAGCGCCGCCGCAGCGCCCGCGAGCGAGATCCAGCGCGAGGCCTCGGCAGACGAAAGCGCCGCCGCCATGGTGCCGGAACCGTAGGTCACGTCGAGCTTGGGCAGGGCCTCCCTCGCGCGGGCTGCCGCGACCAGGTCGTCCTCGAACCCCTCCGGGATAAAGAACACGCAGTCGGCGCTGCCCTTGGCACTATTGCTCTTGGAGAGCGCGTCCGCGAGGTCGTAGGTGTCGTCGCCGACGCCCGTGACCAGCTCAAAGCGCGAACCCAGATGTTTGGTAAGCGCACGCGAAAGATCGCTGTCGTCGCGATCGATCACGATCACGTTGGTGTCGTAGGGCTTGTACTCGGTGAGCTGCGACGAGTTCCAGCTCACCGATGCCGCGATGAATACGCCCATGAGCGAAATGAACACCGTGTAGATAAGCAGATAGAGCGGGTGTGCGAGCGCCATGCGAAGCGCGGTCTTAAAGGTGCTCATAGCGGCTCCTTCCAAAGATCAGCGTAGCGGCGGCGACAAACACCAGCGTCATGAGGACCAGCGCGCCGGCGCGAACGACAAAGGGGCCCAAGTCCTCAAAGAAATACAGGCGGTTGAACATGTCGCAGACAAGCTTGACGGGGTTGAGCCAACACTCGGCCGGGCAGGCGCGGGCGACGTCGTCGGCAAGCGCCATCGCCGGCTCGCCGTAGAGGCCGGCGAACAGGGCGCACGTGGTGGCAAAGCCCGTGAGGATGCCCGACTTGGACGCCTTGCCGCCCTTAACGGGAAGCGTGCCCACAAAGAGCCCCAAGCCCGTGGCGGCAAGCGCGGAAGCGGCGGCGCCCACCAAACACAGCCCCTCGCGCCCGCCAAAGTCGACGCCCACGACTAGGCGCACGTAGCCGATCGCGATCACCATCGAAGCAAAGGAGACCAGCCACGAGCCGACAAAAATGCCGGCCAGCGACGCCGTCTTGGAAAGGCCGCCCACGCAGCGGCGCGCGCCAAGGCCCGACAGATTGGGCTGCAGGTCGACAACGCTCAAGGCGGCAAACTCGGCAGACATCATCGCGACCAGGCCAAAAAGCGCGTAATAGTAGATGACCGTGCCGTCGGGCGTGGTGCGCGTAAGGCTCACGCGACGGGTGCCGCCCTCGAGCGACAGGGCGCGCGCAACCGCCTCGGGGTCGGCGAGTGCCGCCGGGTTGTCCTGGGCAATCTGGGACATGAGCTCGGCATTTTGTGTATACGAGCTTGCCACCGTCTCCAGGATGCTGCGATCGGTGAGCACCGATGATGCGCGCGAGCTGTCGTAGCTCGATAGCAGTGTGAGCTTGGGTGCGCCTGCGTCGTCGACCGTATAGATGCCCGCGACCTCGCCGGCCTTAAGCGCACGGTTCGCATCGGCTGCGTCGTCGCACTCGTGGATCTCGAGCAGCTGATTGTCGCTCTCCTTGGCAAGCGACGTCGCCACGTCCTTAAAGGTCGAGGCGTCCCAGGCCTCGTCCGCTATGACGGCAACCGGTACCGGGTCGACCGTGCCGTCGGAGCTCAGATTCGCAAACATAAACATGAACATCGTGGAAAGCGCGATGGGAAAGAGAGCGCCCCAGACCCACGTGCTCGGCCGGCGCAGCAGCGTCTTGACCGTAGTGATGATGGTGTTGAACATGACTGCCCCCTAGTCGCGCAGCTCGCGGCCGGTGATCTCGAGGAACACGTCGTTGAGGGTCGGCGGCTCGCTCCACACGCGGCCGAGCGCCACATCGGCGGCGCGCAGCGTGTCAAGGATGTCGACCAGGTTATGCGGGCTCGCCTCGCAGGCGCAGACGAGCTCGCCGCCGGACAGCTCAACCGAAAGCACGTGCTCAAGGGCGCGCAGCCGCTCGACCGTGGCGGTCTCGACGGCGCCGACCTCGACAGTCACGCGCTCGCCCATTTGAATCATGCGTTTGAGCTCGTCATTGGTGCCCTGCGCCAGCACACGTCCGCCGTCCATGATCATGATGCGGCTGCAAATCTGCTCGACTTCCTCCATGTAATGGCTGGTATACACCACCGTGGCGCCCTCGTCGCGCAAGCGGCAGATGCCCTCCAGGATGGCGTTGCGACTCTGCGGGTCGACTGCCACCGTAGGCTCGTCAAAGAAGATGAGCTCGGGCTTGTGCGCAATGCCGCAGGCAATGTTGAGGCGACGCGCCAGGCCGCCCGAGAGCTTGCCGGGGCGAAACTTGGTAAAGTCGCCCAAGCCCACAAAGTCGATCGCCTCGTCCACCAGCGCGCGGCGGCGCTTGCGGTCGTTAACGTAGAGGCTACAGAAATAGTCGATGTTCTCGCGCACGGTAAGCTCGTCAAACACCGCAACTTGCTGCGGGACCACGCCGATGCGGCGCTTGAGGTCGTAGCGGGCGGGCGTCATGGGCTCGCCGAACAGCTCGATGGTGCCCTTGTCGTAGGCGAGCAGCTGCAGGATGCAGTTGATGGACGTGGTCTTGCCCGAGCCGTTGGGGCCCAGCAGGCCAAAGATCTCGCCGGGGGCGATGCTGAGGTTAAAGTGGTCAAGCGCGATAAGGTCGTCGTAGCGCTTGACGAGGTTTTCGACGTGGACGATGTCTGTCATGAGGCGGCCCTTCTGTTGATTGCGGCCCGGTACGATTGCATCATCGCAGGAGCGGACGGCGCGCACCAGTGAGCTTTGTCACGAGTGCGGGGGCTCGGTCGCGTGGCCCGCTGACGCGACCGCCCCACCGTGCGGGAGGAATGTCACGGTTGCGCTAGGCGGCCCCTCCACCACGCGCAGCTTCGCGTACAATACCCGTATGAACAGGCTTTTCGACAAATCGATCGTGCTGGCGTGCTGTATTGCGGCCGCCATGGGTCTTGCCGTGGACGCTCGTCTGGTTGTGGCGTTTTGCCTTGGCATTATTGCCACCTCGCTGGCCGAGGTCGCACAGGGGAAACGCACCCGACGCGCAAGCGAGGCAGCGAGCTACGCCTGCATCATCGCGGCTGTCTTCGTGCCGCCGTTTGTGCCGTTTGCGCCTCTCGCCCTCTATGACATCGCGCGACGCGTGCGCCGCGAGCACGCCTGGGTCGCGTTGGGCATTGGCTCCGTCTTTGCCTTTGCGCTCGTCGCGGACCTTCGCGCCGATGCGCTTACCGCACGAACGCTCCTGCTGACCGCCATCCTTTCGGTTACCGCCACCTTGCTATCGCTACGCACCGCCCAGTTGGAGCGCGAGCAGCGGCGCATGCGCCGCACCCGCGACGAGCTGCAGGAACGAGCCCTCGCGCTCGAGGCGCGCAACCGCGATCTTGCCGATCGCCAGGACTACGAAGTCGAGCTCGCGACGCTCGCCGAACGCGCCCGCATCGCGCGCGAGATCCACGATAACGTCGGGCACCAGCTCACGCGCGCCTCACTGCAGGCCGAAGCCCTACGCGTGGTCCACGCCGACGAGCCTGGCGTCGCCGCCGATTTCGCCGACGTTAAACGCACGGTTGACGAGGCGCTCCAGCTTGTGCGCGCCAGCGTCCACGCGCTCAACGACAACGCCGTCGACCTTTCCGTGCAGCTCGAACGCATTGTCGAAGGCACACGCTCGGACGGCGGCCCGCAGATTGAGCTTGAAGTTATGGCCGAACATGCGCCCGCAAACGTCGCCAACTGCTTTGCAGCGGTCCTGCGCGAAGCGCTCTCCAATACCATACGCCACGCTTGCGCCCAGACCGTCACCGTACGGTGCATGGAGCATCCGTCGTTTTACCAGCTCATTGTTACCGACGATGGCGTGGGTGAGGTCCAAGCAAGCGGCCGCGGCACCGCGGAGGGCATGGGGCTCGCCTCCATGCGCGAGCGCATCGAGGCGCTTGGCGGCACCTTCACCGCCGGCCCGCGTGCCGGCGCCGGCGGCTGGCGTGTGTTTGCCACCGTTCCCAAACAGCAAGGAGATGAGGGCCGATGAGGCTCATCGTTGTCGACGACGACCGCTTGGTGGTCGATTCGCTCAAGATTATCTTGGGCGCCCAGCCGCAGATCGAAGTGGTGGGCACCGGTGCCAACGGCAACGATGCGGTGGCGCTCTACGCCGAGCACGCACCCGATATTGCGCTGCTCGACATCCAGATGCCGGGACGCGACGGCCTTTCGGCCGCGCGCGAGATCCTTGAGCACGACCCTGCGGCGCGCGTGGTGTTTCTGACGACGTTCTCGGATGACGAGTACATTGTGTCGGCGCTCAAGCTGGGCGCCCGCGGCTACCTGATCAAGACCGATGTCGCTGCCATTCCGCCGGCGTTGGCGCAGGTCATGGACGGCAAACGCGTGCTCGAGGGCAAGGCGATCGAAGATATCAGCTTTGATGGGGCGGACGTCGAGGCCGGCGCGACCCGCCGGCCCGCCGCCTTTGCCGGCCTGACCGACCGCGAGTTCGAAGTCGCCGAGCTCATCGCCCGCGGCCTCGACAACAAAGAGATCGCCGCCACCGCCTATATGGGCGAAGGCACCGTACGCAACCACATCAGTTCGATCCTGGCCAAAATGGGCCTGCGCAACCGCACGCAGATCGCCATCGCCTACCTGCGAGGGTAGTTGCCCAGCAGCCGACCGCCCCGGCATAGCAAAATGGCTGCTACCGATTTAATACCATTTCAAAATTATGCCGGATTACGGGGCTAAACTCAGGGCCCCCATCCACACCCATTGCTTCCGCCAAATGATGGCTTGTCTACCTGCGGTTTTATTTTCACGAATATCGGTATGGTTGGGAACTCATGGCTCAGCCCCGTAAACCGGCAGAGTTTGTTCGATCGGCCCTACACGAGTGCTCCCGCAAGCCTCGCGGGACCAAAATGATCCGTTTTCCTCCGTCCCCAAGAGATCGGCCGGAACCGCTTGCCACGAAACCGGCCCATCTACTACGTTTGACCCGATACCCCCGACCATACCCGCTTTTCATGAAAAATCGCAGGCGTTCTACCTGCGGTTATGTTTTGGCGTTTTTTTAGTATGGTTGGGGGTAAGGGGTTAGACGTAGTAGATGGGCCGATTTCGTGGCGAGCTCTCCTCCCCAACGCACAAAAGCGCCGCCACGGAGGAGGGAGATGCCTCCGTGGCGGCTGGGGCTGGGGGTGGGGCTATGTTCTGGCTCCCCGCCGGCCGCCCGGGGCCTTTTGGCCCCGGGCGCTGTCGACGTGCCTAGCGCTTACGGATACCCCAGACCAGGGCTCCGACGCCGGCCATGGCGATGACAAATGCCATAAGCAGAGCGGCAGCCTGCTGGTCGCCTGTGGTGGGCAGGAAACCCTTGACCGTCTTGACGATGTTCGTCACGGTCTTGGGCGTGCCGGGATCGGGTGCCGGCGTAGGAGTCTCGGGCTTCTTGTACGCGTTGTTGAACACGATACCCTCGACGCTTTTGTCGCCCTTGGTATAGGTAACGCTCGCCTTGAGGTTACCCTCACCGTCGTCGACCACGTTGACGGTCGCGGTAAAGACGGACTTGTCGTAGGTCATACCGGCCTCGTCGCCCTTGACCTCGCTGACGGTGTAGACGTACGTACCAGGCTCGTCGTACTCGAACTTGTCGAAGTTGATCTTGCCGTCGGCATCGTTGGTAACCGTAGACTCGATGTCCTCGCCAACGAGCTTAAAGCTAAACTCGTCCTTCTTGAGCTCACGTCCCTCGAGCACCTTGATGGCCCCGATGGAAACCTGCGTGGGCATGGCGTGATACTTGTTGGTAAAGCCAGCCGACTCGGTGGTTCCCTCGAGCTTGTGCGTCGCGGTCAGCGTGCCGTCGCCGTTGTCGGAGACGGTGGTCACGACGGTGTAGGTCGCGCCGTCATAGGTGACGCCCTTGTGCAGGCCGAGCGCGTTGGGGCAAGCCTCGCGCAGCATGTACGTGTGCGTGCCGGGCGCCTCGTAGCGGATCGGGCTCAGCGTAACGTTACCGTCGACGTCATTGGTGCCGCTCGCGACAACCACGCCGTCCTCGAGCAGCTCAAACGTGAACTCGCCAGCTGCAAGGTCGCGTCCGGTCAGACGCTTGACCGTCTTGACCTGATCGGTCACGGAAGAATCGGTAGGTGCCACGCCGTAGGTGTTGGTGAACGTGAAGGCAGCACCGTCGTCGCCCTCGCGCACGACACGCAGATGTCCGGTACCGTCGTCAGTCACGGTGTAGGAAACCTTGCGCATGGCGTTGGCGTCGTTGGTCACACCAGGGGCACTACCGGACTCGGTCACCGTGTAGGTAAAGGTGTGCGAGCGCGGAGCGGTGGGGGCTGCGGGCTCGGACTCGTCGTTGGACTCGTCGGTGTCGGCAGCGTCGGCGTCAACCTCGGCCTCGCCGGCGTTGGCCTCGGCTTCGTCAGCTTCGTCTGCCTCGGCCTTATCGGTCGCATCGTCCGTCACGCCCAGAGCGCGGTTGAGGTCCTCGAGCGTAAAGTGGATCTTGCCAAAGCCCACGTTGCCAGCCGCGTCGTTGGTTGCGGTCGTGCGCTCGGGCATCGGGGCACCAGCCTCGTCGGCGGTCACGGTAAAGGTGAACTTGCCCGTGATGTCAACCGGGGTCAGGCCCTCGGCAGCTTGGAGCTTCTTAGTGCCGGTGAGCGCGGCATCGACGGCTTCGGCGCCGTAGACGTTCTCGAACAAGGGCTCGACGCCGCCGTAGTCGACCGTTGCCGTCAGGGTACCGTCACCGTTGTCGACGACGATAACCTTAAAGCCAAAGCTCCACGTTGTAGCGGAAACGCCATTCGGCAGCCCGAATAAATCTTCGTAGGCCGTGTAGTTAATGGTCCAGGCAAGCTTACCGTCCTTATCGGTACGATGGGCAAGCCCAGCAGCCTCAAGATTAGCAAGCATCTTAGTGTCGTAGTGCAGCGTATCAAAGCTCACGTGCCCGCCGATATTGGGCTTGAGGTTTTCGTATGCCACAAGCTCACCCTGATAGGCGATGCCGAACCAGAACTCGCCGTCGGCCATCGGGCGGCCGGTCAGAGTCTTGGTGGCAACGACCTGAGCGGCGGTGCCGCCAGGCGTGTTGGTCGTAGCGCTGTAACTGTTGTGGAACGGCACCAGGGCCTTCTCGACCTTGTTCTCGCCACTCTTGTGGACCGTCTCATGCGTGCCCTCGGGACCGCCGGAAACGGTCGTCGTAGCAGTGAGCGTGCCGGCGGTGTCGTCGGCGATGGCGATCGTCACCGTGCGCACGGCGTCGTCGTAGGTGTAACCGGGCTGGCCGTCGTTCTTCTCGGCCACGGTGTACGTAAAGGTCTTGCCGGCGTCAGCCTGCGTAAATATAACCTCATGACCAGCCAGAATGTCGATCAGTCCGACCGTTGCCTCTGCCGCTGCGGGGGACTTGAAGCTATTAGCCCCGGGCAGCAGACCGAGCGCGCGAGCCGAAGCGTCGTCAGCAGGTGTCACGGTAAAGGTGAACTGACCCTCGGTCATGGGGCGGCCATCCAGATACTTGCTGAGCCACAGACCGCCGGCAGCGGTGTAGTTAAGCTCAGTGCGGTACGTGTTGGTAAAGCGTCCGTTTTCCTTCTTGGTGACGTTGGCGGTCAGGCTGCCATCGCCGTTCTCGGTCACGGTCACTTCGGCGGTTGCGACATGCGCGTCATACGTCAAGCCGACCGTGCTGCCCGCGTTCTCGCGAATCTCGTACTTATAGGTTCCGGCGGCAGCGTAGTGAATCTTGCCGAACTTGATGGCGGCAATGCCGTCCTTCGCGTCCTTCTTGCTCACGGTTACGGTTGCGGGATCGGGCAGTGGGGCGTCTTCGGGGGCGGTGATGGTAAAGCTGAACTCGTCCCCATCCGTCCAGTCGCGGCCGCTGATGACCTTGCCCAGGTCAAAGTCGAGCTCCGCATCGAGCGGGGCCACGCTGTAGGTGTTCTTGAAAGTCGCAGCCGTGGCGTCCTTCAGGACATGCTCGGCCTTGAGGGTGCCGTCGCCGTTGTCCGTGATGGTGGTCTCGATGGTGTACTTGGCGTCACTGTAGGTGATGCCCTTGCTGGTGGTTCCGCCGTTGACCTCGCGCAGCGTGTAGGTGTGCTTGCCGGGCTTGTCGTAGGCAATCTTGTCCATGGCAATCGTGCCGTCAGCAGCGTTGGTACCCTTGGCGACGACCTTGTCGCCCTCGACCAGCTCAAAGGAGAACTCGCCGGCAGCAAGCTCACGCCCGGTCAGAACCTTGTTCGCGGTAATCTGGTCGGTGACGCTCGTCTCGACAGGCGTCGCGCTGTAGGTATTGGTGAACGTAAATGCCGCGTTGCCGTCCGGCTTGCGGGACACGCTCAAATTGCCCTTGCCGTCATCGGTCACGGTGAAGGAAACCTCGCGCGACGGCTTGGCGTCGTTGGTCACGCCAGCGACCTCGCCGGACTCGGTCACGGTGTAGGTAAAGGTGTGCTCGCGCTTCTCGGGCTTCTCGCCCAGAGCCCTGTTAAGGTCGTCGAGCGTAAAGGTGATCTTGCCAAAGTCGACCTTGCCCTTGGCATCATTGGTCACGCTCGCGTTCGCGGGCATGGGTGCGCCCTCTTCACCGGTCACGGTAAAGGTGAACTTGCCGTTGATGTCGACCGGCATCAAGCCGTCGGCGACCTGCAGGTTCTTAATGCCCACAAGCGATGCCTCGGTAGCATTCGTGGTGTAGGCGTTCTTGAACTCGATGCTCTTGACGTCCTTGGCGTCCTTCAGCTCGTGCGTGGCAACCAGCTGGCCCTTGCCGTTATCGCTGATGGTCGTCACGATGGTGTAGGTCGTATCGTCATAGGTGATGCCGCCAGCGTCGCCCTTGACCTCGCGCAGCATGTAGATGTGCTGGCCGATCTCGGTGTACTTGATGGCGCTGAACGTCACCTTGCCGTCGGCGCCGTTCGCAACGGTCTCGATAAGCTCAGAGTCCTCGCCCTTAACCTCGCGCAGCTCAAAACTGAACTCACCGGCCGTAAGGTCGCGCCCGGTCAGAGACTTGGTCACGTCAATCTTGTCGGTAACGCTGGACTCAACAGGATCCGCAGCGTAGACGTTCTTGAACTCGGTCACTTCGGCTTCACTCCAGGCCACCTTCACAGCGGCGCTGAGCTCACCCTTCTTGTTGGGCGTCACCGTCACGGTGATCTCCGCGACGCTACCGCTGTAGGCAATGCCGTCAATCGTGGTCCCGGCGTGCTTTTCGCTAACCTTGTAGACGTACGTGCCAGGCTCGGTGTATTCAATCGTGCCGAAGTCGATGGCAGCCTTGCCTGTCGTCCAGGTCGGCCCGTGCACGATCGCAGTCGTAGTCGCAGGCATCGGAGCATTGCCCTCGGACGTCAGCCCAAACTCAAACGTGTCCGTATCCGTCCAAGCGCGGCCCTCGAGCACCTTGGTTAGACCAAAGCTGGCCTTGGTGTTCACCATTGCCGGCATCATGTCATACGCAAAGCTGATCTTGCCGTTGTTGCCCAGGTAGGAATTGACATGCGTCGCGGTCGCCTTGGCGGACACGTTATTCCACTTGGGGTTGAGAACGTCGGTCGCGGTGCCGGTGTTGTTGCCGCCCACGCTCTTCTTGGTGGTGTGGAGCTCATCGATAAAGGCCAGGCGCGCGGTTCCCACGCTGAACGACAGGTTTCCGTCCTTGTCGGCAACTATAGCGCCGTCAAACTTGGCAGCGTCGCCACCGATGAACTCGATGACGGCGGTGGTGGGCTTGGCCTCGCCGTTCTTGCCCTGCTCCTCAAACTCATCCTTGTAGTAATAGGTGCCTTTCTCTGCCAGTGAATTCTTTGCGGGCTGTGTGCAGTCCTTGTCCGTGTAAATGGGAGTCTGCTTCTGGAAGTAGTAGTAGCGGTTGGTGTCGGCCGGCTCAAAGGTCGCAACCGTATCGCCCAACGCACCACCGCTCCACTTGTTCGCGTAGAAGCTCACGGTCTTGGTGCCGTTGGCAACAGCCGTATTGCTCTCGATGTAATCCTTGAGCCCCGTTACCTTCTCGGGCGTAAACAGGTTGTCGAGTGCGACCTTCTTCACGCTCGAGGCATACTTCACCTGGATGGGCTTAACGGTATCGACCGAAAGCTTGCCGTCTACGGTCTTAAAGTGACTCAGCGGAATCAACGACGCGGGAATGTTGACCGTTACGATATCGCCCTTCTGGGGATTGTCGTCGCCGGCACGCTGCGCGGTAATGAGCAGGTCTTTTGCCTTGCCATCGAACTCGTACGTATCGGTCTTGGTTTCTTTGTTGACCGTCTTGCTCGGATTGGTAAACGGCGTGCCGTTGATGACGACCTCGGTGAAGCTGTCGACCTGCATAAAGTCGCCCAGCTCGTCGGTAAACGTGATGTAGCCGGACTTGGTCTCGTCGTAGCCCTTATGGATTTCGGTCGGATAAGGCGCCTCCGATGTGATGGCCTGCGAGATGTCGTCGAAAACCTTCTTGAGCTCTTCGGCATTGGTCGCCGACTTGTAGTAGTCGGCGTTTTCCGCGCGTGCACCATGAGTATCCCATGCCGTGGCATTGGGGTAGTTGCTCGAAACGGCCTGCATGAACTTGTTCTCTTTTTGGCTTTTTCCCGAATCCTGGATACCAGCGCTGGGATCCGCGCCATCAAAGATGCCGATAGTATAAACGGTGGCCTTGCTGTCCTTCATGTTCTTGGCAGCCGCCACGGCAGCGTTAGCAACCGTAGGATCAAACTTGTCAATTTTCGTTGGCGTGCCGTCGGTAAAGAACACAACAATCTTCTTGGCGTCCGCGCGACCAGAAGTGATACCCTCTGCCAGCTGCAGACCATTGTCGGCGCGCGTTGCACCAGCGGGTGTAATCTGGGCAATCCTATGCTTAAGAGCTTTCACGTTGCCGCCGGAGCAATCGGTCAGGTCTTTCATAACCTGTGTGTAATTGTAGGTGTATCCTCCGTCACGATACGTCTCGTTGCCGATATTGTTGGACGTCTTGCCCGCAAACTTAACGATAGCAACCTTATGCTGCCTATCCACGCCCTCGATGCCCTCGTTTTGTTTGGCAATGGCGTCGATGAAGCTGCTGGCAGCGCTCTCCAGCGCATCGATGCGCCTGGTGGGATCTCCACCGCCCATCTCATGATCCATCGAGCCAGAGGCATCCAGCACCATCACGATGTCGAGCGGCGTGGTAACCGTCACGGTCGAATTAGACGTTGAGGACATCGCCGAAAGCGTAGTCACAAAATCTGACGCTTTGTTTTCTCCAGTTGCCTTGACCGTCTTGTCGGTCCAGATTCGACCGACGTTTTGGGTCGTTACCTTATTGCCACCGTGGCCTGCCGCCCAGATTTCCCAGCGACCGCTGGTGTCGGGGTCGGCGACCTTTCCGGTCATTATCGGTCCGTCCATTCCTGTGCTGGACCTGGCGTTGGCCTCGGGCAGCATGGCGAATGCTGCGGCTGGCAACACCAGCACTACGGCCAGTATCACCGCCAAGAGACCCCTCGTGTACTTACCCATCGTGTCTCCCTTCTCGCGGTCTCAGACCTTGCATCAGCCTAAAGTTACGAAATGAGACACAATTAGGGCAGGTGACACACGTTCCAGATTTGATTTTGGGCGTGAGACAAATGTCTCACCAAAGTTGAGACACGAGAGTTTTCGCAGGAAAACGGATGCGACTCGGAGCCAACAGGTCAAAATGATCCGTTTTCCTCCGTCCCCGGGGGATCAGTTGGTAACGCTCGCCACGAAATCGGGCCATCTACTACGTTTGACTCGATACCCCCGACCATAGCCGCTTTTCATGAAAAACCGCAAGCGTTCTACCTGCGGTTTTCATTTCGCATTACTTGACGTGGTCGAGGGCTGCCGCCTAAACGTAGTAGATAGGCCCATTTCGTGGCAGACGGGTCACGCGGCAGCCCTCGTGAGGCAAAAATGATCCGTTTCCCTCTGTCCACGGGAGATCAAGGGCTGCTACGGATATGGTGCTATTTCAAAACTATGCCGGATTACGGGGCTAAAGTCGGAGTCCTCATCCATACAGCCTTTTTTTGAAAAACGGCAAGCAGTCTACCTGCGGTTTTGTTTTTGGGATTTTCTGTATGGTCGGAGGTTCGCTATCCAGCCCCGTAATCCGGCATAGTTTTGTTCGCGACGGCACAACCGCGCGTTTAAGCGCGGGGCCGGTGGGGCATTTTTGCCCCACCGGCCCCTATTCCAGCGCTATTCCGGCTTGGTTTCTACTGTGGGAGTCTTGTCCGCTGCGACTGGGGTGCGGGCGGTGTCCATAGTCAGGCAGTGCTTGGGGCAGCTCTCGATGCACTCACCGCACACCACGCAGGCATACGGGTCGATCGACCACGTTCCACCCTTGCGATCGACCGCGAGCGCGCCCGCCGGACAGCGACGCGCGCACATACCGCAGCAAATGCACACGTCCATGTCGTTGACGATATGCCCGCGCAGGCGCTCGGGAGCCGTCAGCTTCTCCTGCGGATAGCACACCGTGACCGGCTGCTTGGCCATAGAGCCCAAGGCTGTCTTGGCAAATGTCAGCAAACTCATGCCGCGCCTACCTTTCCGTGCAGCTAATACAGGGGTCGATGGTCAGGATAATCATGGGCACGTTGGCAAGGAGCACGCCCTGCAGCGCATGTGTCAGACCCGCCAGGTTCTGCGACGTCGGCGTGCGCACGCGGAAGCGATCCAGGTTCTTGGTGCCGTTGCCGCGCACATAGTAATACGCCTCGCCACGCGGCTGCTCAATCACAACCTCGCCACGCGCGCCGTCGGCCGGCGTGAGCTTGGTGCGCCCGCCGATGCCGTCGTGCGGGATCTTGCCCACAAGCTCCTCGATGATGTCCATGGCCTGCGTGACCTCGGCACAGCGCACCTGGCAGCGGGCATAGCAATCGCCATCGGTAGCAACGATGGGCTCAAACGCAGCCAGATCCGCATAGGCGCCGTCGCCGAACATGCGCACGTCGTAATCCACGCCCGAGGCGCGACCGAACGGGCCGACCATCGACAGATTCAGCGCATCCTTCTCGCTAATCACGCCCACGCCATGCAGGCGCTCGCCGCAGCTGGCATCGTCCAAAAACGTATGCACCAGAGCCTCGTAGTCGGGGCGCATGGCGTCAAGCGTCTCGACAATGCCCGCCAGCTCGGAGTCCTCGATATCGTGCTTAAGGCCGCCGATCTCATTAATCGACAGAATCACGCGGCCGCCGCAAGTGCTCTCAAAGATCTTGAGAATCTGCTCGCGCAGAGTCCACGAACGATAGAACAGTGCCTCGAAGCCAAAGGCATCGGCGAGCAGGCCCAGCCACAGCAGATGCGAGTGGATGCGCGAAAGCTCGTGCAGAATGGTGCGGATATACTGCACGCGGCCGGGCACCTCGATGTCGAGCATGCGCTCGCAGGCGCTGGCATAGCCATAGCTGTGACCCACAGCGCAAATGCCACAGATGCGCTCAGCGATGTAGCCAAACTGGTGCATATCGCGCTTTTCGGTGAGCTTCTCGAGTCCGCGGTGAACAAAGCCGATCTGCGGAATTGCCTCGATGACGCGGTCGTCCTCGATCACCAGGTCCAGATGAAGCGGCTCGGGCAGCACCGGGTGCTGCGGGCCAAACGGAATAACGGAGCGATGTGCCATGGACCTTACGCCTCCTTTTTCTGCTTGTCGCGGGCGGCCTTAGCGGCAAGCGCCGCGCGGACCTTGGCCGCTTTCTCGGGATCCATGGCGGCGAGCTTTGCCTCCATCTCGGCAGCCTTGAGCGCGGCCTTCGCAGCGGCCTCATCGTGCTGAGCATCGGAGCCGGCAGCCGCAGCGGGCTGAGCAGCGGCGCCCGCGGCGTCGCCGGCGCTCGCAGCACCCTCCCCTGCAGCAGCCGCAGCCGCGGCGGCCTTTTCGGCCGCGGCTTTGCGCGCCTTGGCCTCGGCGGCGGCACGGACCTTCATGGCCTTCTCGCGTGCGGCCTTCACCTCGGGCGTGATAACGCTCATGGGTTCGGCAGTCGAGACCTGGTAGAAAAAGCCCTTAAAGTCGATCTGCATGTCGGTGATGGCAAGCCCAAACAGGTCGTGCGCTTCGTTCTCAAACGGAAATACCGCCGGATAGTACGAGCTGATGGACGGAATCTCCTGATACTGATCAATTCCCTCAACCACCAGGTTCTCGATCGCATAGCTGCCGTCCTGCGCAATATTCTCCTGAGCAGCGCGGACGTTGATAAACGTATAGACCAGGCGATACGATCCGTCGTCCACACAGCGCTCGGCATGCATCTGCACAAAGCGCGCGCCGACGCCCTTGAGCGCTTGGACATGCGACAGAAGCTCGTCGATCCCAACGGTGGCATAGATAGCCTTTTGCATTACTCGGCCTCCTTTGCAGCGACGGGCGCTGCGGGTTTCTCGGCAGGCGCGTCACCGGCACCGTCAGCCCCGGCCCCAGCTGCAGCCACGAACCCGTCCTCGCCCAACTCGACGCCGCCATCCCAGGTAGCAGCGCCGCCCACGGTAAGCGGGTCACCGCCGGCGCGCATCACGGCCTCCTTCTGATCAAGGATGCCGCACGCCTCCACGATGGCATCGATCACGGTCTCGGGACGAATGGCGCACCCGGGCGCATACACGTCCACGGGAATCGCGCGGTCCACGCCGCCGATCACGTTGTAGGCATCGCGGAACACGCCACCCGAACACGCGCAGATACCGCAGGCCACCACGCACTTGGGCTCGAGCATCTGGTTGTAGATCTGGCGCACGACGGGCAGGTTCTGGGCATTGACCGACCCCGTCACCAAAAAGATGTCCGCATGCTTGGGGTTGCCGGTGTTGACCACGCCAAAGCGCTCCGCATCGAACAGCGGCGTGAGCGAGGCCAGCACCTCGATATCGCATCCGTTGCAACTCGAACCGTCGTAATGAATAACCCACGGCGAGCGCGACATTTTATGATCCATGGATGCCGCCTCCTAAATAAACACGTCGACGAGGATGGGCATAAGGTTGAGCAGGCCAAACACCAGCGCCACGCCCCATCCGAGCCTAAAGCAGCTGCGCCAGGTGCTACGGGCGAAGGTGTTGTCGATCAGCACCTCGACAAAGTACGTCGCAGCCATCACGACCAGGGCGACCACCCAGCTCACTGGGTTGTCCCAAACAAAGAACATGCCCACCCACATCAAAAACAGCACGGTCTCGCACCAGTGCATAAGGGTCATCTTGGCCAGCGTGCCGCCGCTCATCTCGGTGGCGACGCCTTGGACAATCTCCTGATGCGCGTGATGCGAGTACGAAAGGTCAAACGGCGACTTGCGCAGCTTGATGGTAAGCACCGCGAGCAGCGCGAGGAAAATGGGTGCGCTGTACACGATGATGGGGGCCGACTGCCCCGTCACGGCAATGGAATCGAAGCTGTCGGTGGCAAGATACAGGCCCACGCTCATCAGCAGAACGGCGGGCTCGTAGCTCATAACCTGCAGCAACTCACGATCGGCGCCGACCTGCGCAAACGGGCTTTGCGTCGAGGCGGACGCCAGCACCACAAAGATCGCGGCGAGCGTCACCATAAAAGCGCACAGCAGCGTGTTGGAGCCCGACACAAAGATGCCACCGCCCACCACGGTAAAGATGAGCGCGCACGCCATATAGGTATCGTCCATGGTGTTTACGCTGGCAGGGGCTTTGCGCAGCAGCTTGGCAACGTCGTAGAATGGCTGGAGCAGGCGCGGGCCCACGCGGCCCTGCATGCGGGCCGAAAGTTTGCGGTCGAGGCCGTCGATCAGGCCGCCCACAAGCGGCGCCAGCAGGGCAAACGCCACGGTGCCAATAAAAATGCCCACGACACCCGAACCTTCAAAATACTTGCCGCGCAGCACCGAGGGCGCGCTCATGGCAAGCCGCTCGGGCCCAATCCACGCGCAACACAGCAGCGCAAACAAGATAATGCTGCAGCACACGACGCTACCCGCGGGGCCAATACGCTTCTCGCCAAGGGCATCCTCCGAATACCAATTGCGCTTTTCGGCCTTCACCTCGCGTCCCATCGAGCCGCGGAAATGGCGATATTTGTCGGTTCCCACGCCCGAAAGGTACACGTTGACGTGCGGCTTATTGCTCACGCGGAACGACGTCAGCAGCACCACGGCGATAAACGCCACGATAACCACCATCAGATACATGGCGTCCTTGCCAATAACGTACGGCACGCGGCCAAACACCATGGCCAAGTAAGGCGACACCAGACCGCTCGAGATGAGCGGGAACGCCACGCAGCACAGAATCAGCAGCGCGGCGATGGTGTTGAGCGCCATCCATTCGGTCTTATGGACATTGACCTCAACGTTTTGAGCCGTGGGATCGACGCCCGAAAGCTTGGCAAGCCACTTGCCCCAGAAGAAGAACGTCGCGGCCGAGCCAAAGGCCAGCACCATGATCATGAGCACGTTGCCAGTCTGCGCGAACGCCACCAGGGCGCCCCACTTGGACACGAGCATGCCAAACGGCGCCACAAACATGCCCATGATGCCCAGCATCATCAGGCGCGTCAGGTGCGGCATGCGGCTGAACATACCGTCCATGTCCTCGATATCGCGGCTGCCGATATGATGCTCGGCCGTGCCCACGCACAGGAACAGCAGCGACTTTGCCACTGTGTGGAACAGGATCAGGAAGATGGCCGCCCACACGGCCTCGGGCGCGCCGACACCCAAGCAGGCACTGATGAGGCCCAAGTTGGAAATGGTGGAGTACGCGAGCACGCGTTTGGCGTTGCTCTGCGAGATGGCCATGAGGGCAGCGAGCAAAAACGTGATGGCACCCACACTCGTAACCATAAAGCCAGTCACGGGATAGATAGCATAGAGCGGGCTCAGCTTGACCATTAGGAACACGCCGGCTTTGACCATGGTTGACGAGTGCAGCAGGGCGCTCGTGGGAGTGGGGGCAACCATGGCACCCAACAGCCAAGTGTGGAACGGCATCTGTGCGGCCTTGGTGAGTGCGGCGAGCGACAACAGGATGACCGGCATCACCAGCAGTGCGGATTGCGCGGTGCCGGCGCCGGAAAGCTCGATCATGCCCGAGATGGTCAGCGGCATGCCGTTAACGTGCAGAAACATAAGGCCCGCCAAAAACGCGATGCCGCCCAGCATGTTGAGGATGATCTGGGTAAAGGCGTTCTTGATGGCCTCGGGCGTGCGCGTGTAGCCAATCATAAGGAACGAGCACACGGTGGTGATTTCCCAGCCGCAGAACAGCCACTCAAGGTTGTCGCTCGTCACGATGACGAACATGGCTGAGAGGAACAGGAACATAAGCGCCAGGAACTGCGGGCGACGGTCGGGCGCGGTCTGCCCGCGCAGCGCAGCCTCGTGCTCGTCATGGGCCTGGAAGTCCTTCATGTAGCCCAGGGCATACATGCAGATTAGGCTGCCGACGATACCGACGGCGAGGACCATGATCACACTCATGTAGTCCAGGTAGCTGTCTCTTATACACATCTGACGCTGCCGACGAACTCTAG
>CABSNH010000018.1 GCA_902478985.1 uncultured Collinsella sp. | reverse complement strand
ATGTGTATAAGAGACAGCGACAGGACAGAGAGCACCTGGGTCTGGCCACGCTGGAACAGGCCGGAGCCGTGAACGAGCGGCAGATAGTTATCCTTCACCATGATGGGGCGAATCTCATCGGCGGCACGGCCGTCGACGCGCTCACCAGTCTCGACGACCATGGTGCGCATGGCCTTCTTCTCGAGCTTCTTGAGCGCCACGGGGATTTCGCGCTCCCAAGCGGCCTGCTCCTCCTCGGTAAACTCGGCGCGGATGGACTCCTTCAGAGCCTCGACCTTACCGATGCGGGAAAGCTTGTCGGCATCGCGAAGGGCAGCCGCCATCTCGTCGTAGTGGGCGAAGATGCGCTCCTGGACCTCCTCGACGGGCTGGTCGAGCGGGTACTCCTTCTTGACGATGGGGCCGTTGACCTGCTCCCACTCGGCGACAAACTCGTCCTGAGCCTGGCAGAAAGCAGCTAGGGCCTCCTGGCCAAACTTCATGGCGGCGAGCATGTCGTCCTCGGAGATCTCCTCGGCACCGGCCTCGACCATCGAGATGAAGTCGGCAGAGCCGCCCAGCTCCAGGTCCAGATCGGAGTTCTCGCGCTCCTCGTAGGTGGGGTTGACGATAAACTCGCCGGTCTCCACGTTACGGCCGATGCGCACGCAGGCAAGCGGGCCCTCGAAGGGCACGCCGCCGAGCGTCATGGCCAGGGAAGCACCCATGACGTTGATGACGTCGAAGGGGTTGACCTGGTCGGCGACGAGCGAGGTGGCGACGATGTGCACCTCGTTGCGGAAGCCGTCCGGGAAACTCGGGCGGATCGGACGGTCGATCATGCGCGCGGTGAGCGTGGCCTTCTCGCTGGGACGGCCCTCACGCTTGAGGTAACCACCCGGGATGCGGCCAGCGGCGTACATCTTCTCGTTGAAGTCGACGGTCAGCGGGAAGAAGTCGTAGTTCTTGCGCTCCTTGGAGACGACCACGGTGTCGAGCATCGTGGTGTCGCCCTGCTTGACCAGGCAGGCGCCGGTGGCCTGCTTGGCAAGCTCGCCCGACTCAAAGGTGTAGGTCTTGCCGTACAGCTCAAAGGTCTTGGATACGAGTGTCATTGTTCTCCTTTACCCCACAGGCCCCTTGCCTGCGGGCTTCTCATGTGACGCGGGCCCCCTGCCCCCGCCACGCTTCAGAGCGTGATTGTTCGCGCCCTTACACAAAAAGAGCGCCCCGCTGCGCAGGACGCTCTTAGCATGTACAAATCCTTACTGGATGTTGTCGCGGATGCCCAGAGCCTTGATGAGCTCACGGTACTCGACGATGTCGTTCTTCTTAATGTAGGAGAGAAGACGACGACGACGGCCGACGAGCATGAGCAGGCCACGACGGGTGTGGAAGTCCTTCTGGTGGGACTTCATGTGCTCGGTCAGCTCCTTGATGCGCTCGGACAGGATGGCGACCTGAACCTTGGGGTTGCCGGTGTCGACCGGGGTGTTACCGAACTGGGCAGTCAGCTCCGCCTTGCGCTCTTTGGAAACAGTCATTGTTTCACCTTTCGTTTCTTGTCGCCCTCGGGCGACGCTATTCGCCTCGGACTGGGAAGCCGCCGGTGGAGCGAGCATCCAAGATCGAGGTACCAACAGGTCGGTATGTTACCACAAGCAGCCCACGCCTGCGCATCATCACCGACCCAACATGAATTCCATCGCACGGAGGCGCTGATCGGTATGAGTTGCCGCCCAGACATGCGAAAGCCCCAACAAAAAAGCGGCAGTATGGGGATCAACCCTCTCGGCCATGAGCGCATCGAAGGTCATGGACATGAGGGCGCGCAGCCACGCGACCTCACCGGTCGACACCAGCTCGGCACCCGGAACGCTCGACGCACACGACCCGCACATGAGACCGCCCGCCTGGGGCGAAAAATACGACAGCATGGGGTCTCCGCACAGCACGCAGGCCGAAAAATCGGGTCGGTAGCCAACGTGCGACAGCAGCTTAAACACATATGCCGCCACAAGTAGATCCATGTGCGCCGTGTCGAGCCCGCTGCCCACCAGGGCAAGCGCTCGCTGCGTGATGGCAAAGGTAAACGGGTCCTCGGCGTCCTCAAACGAGCACACGCGCGCGACCTCGGCGATTGCGCTTGCGGCGCAAGTCGTCTCGTAATCGGGCGCTGCGCCGAGCGGCGCCTCCATAAGCTCGGCCTGCGAAACCACGTCAAGCGACCGTCCATGCGCGAGCAGCATATCGACGGTACAGAACAGCTCGCAGCGCGCAGCCAGGCGCCCACCGGGTTTGCGGGCGCCCTTTGCCACGGCGCGAACCTGCCGACCCCGTTCGTCAAGCATCGTCAGGATCAGGTCCGTCTCTTTGAGCTTCGTCTTGTCGAGGACGAGCGCCTTCGTGCGATATGTCCGGGAGCCTGCCATGCGCGCCGCGCGTCCTTAGTCCTCGGCGTTGTAGCCAAAGCGGCGAATCTGGGCCTCGTCGTCACGCCAGCCGGCCTTGACCTTCACGTCCAGCTCCAAAAAGACCTGCGTGCCAAAGATGCGCTCAAGATCGCGGCGAGCGTCGATACCGATATGTTTGATCATCTCGCCGCCCTTGCCGATGATGATGCCCTTTTGGCCCTCGCGCTCGACGTAAATGGTAGCGTGCACGCGCAGCACCTTCTTGGTCTGCTCGAGCGCATCGCAGATCACGCCAACGGAGTGCGGGATCTCATCACGGGTGCGGCGCAAGACCTTCTCGCGCACAAACTCGGCAACGAGCGTCTCATCGGAAGCGTCGGTACCCATGTCCTCGGGGAACCAACGCGGACCCTCGGGCAAAAAGTGCGCAACGGTCTCGATAAAGGCATCGACGTTGAAGTTCTTGACCGACGACGTCACGATCTCGTCGTCATATTCCATAAGCTCGTGGGCGGCCTTAAGCTGCTCCATGACCTGTGCGGGGTCGGCCTCATCGGCCTTGGTGAGCACCAGGACCTTCTTGGAACGGGCATTCTTGACGCGCTCGGCAACCCAGGCGTCTCCCCTGCCGATCGGCTTGGTGGCATCAATCAAAAACGCGACGACATCGACATCGTTCAGCTCGAACAGCGCGCTCTTGTTGAGCTCGGACCCCAGGCCGTCCTTGGGCTTGTGAATACCCGGGGTATCGACAAAGACCAGCTGGTAGCCGGGGCGATTGACGACGGCGCGCATGCGACGGCGGGTGGTCTGGGCCACCGGCGAGGTGATGGCAACCTTTTTGCCATAGCAGGCGTTGAGCAGCGTGGACTTACCGGCGTTGGGACGGCCGACCAGGGCCACGAAGCCGCTGCGAAAACCGGGTTCCACGTCGCCAAAACCCGCGAGGCTCTCATCCTCGTCGCACAGGGCGTCGAGCTCCTCGTCGCTCATGCCCTCAAACGGATCGAATTCCTCGACATCCTCGCAATCCTCGGTCGCTTCGGCATCCACCGCATCCAGGGACTCGTCGTCCAGAGTTTCATCGAAAGGCTGCATATTGTCGGACATGAAAATCCCTTTCTAAATAAAGTCGAGCGCGTGGGCAAATACCAGCAATCCCACAATCGCGGCGGTAATGGAAAGTACGTATACGGAGGCGGCGGCGATATCCTTCGCACGCTTTGCCAGCGGATGGAGCTCCTGGGTCGCCAGGTCGACGATCGCCTCCATGGCGGTGTTGCACAGCTCGCCGTGAATCACCAAGCCACAGCAGATGATAACCGTGGCCCACTCGGCAATGTCGAGCCCCACGATGCAGCCGGCAATGACGGTGCACACGCCCGCCACGAGCATGACCTTAATGTTGCGCTCGGTCTTAACGGCGGTGACGAAGCCCTCCATGGCGTAGGAGAACGACTTTAAGAAGGACGGATGGTCCTTGTTCGATCCGGGAATCATAGACGGCTCCTAGTCGTGGGCGTGGTTGGTGATGGGGCCGACGTGGACCAGCTTGGGGTCCTCGCCGCGCTCGAGCGCCAGATCGCGCAAGATGGCGTCCTCGCGGGCCTCCATGACCTCGGCCTCGTCGTCCTCGATATGGTCATACCCCAGCAGGTGCAGCATGCCATGCACGAGCATCAGGCGGCACTCGTCGGTAGGGCTATTACCAAAGCCGGGGGCCTGGCGGGCAATGACCTCCGGGGCCAGGATAATATCGCCGAGCTCGAGCGTCTCGTCGGCGGGAATATCCTCGTCAAAGGCCGAGTCGCACTCAAACGAGAGGACATCGGTGGTACGGTCGATACCGCGCCACTCGTGGTTGAGCTCGTGCATCTCGTCCTCATCGACATACGAAAGGGAAATCTCAACTTCACGCTCAACGCCCTCGGCGGCAAGCACGACCTCGCAGATGTGCTCTACCTCCTGCGCGTCAAGCAGCGTATCGAGCTCGGCATCGTTGCTGATCAATACACTCAACGGGACTCCTTTCGGTCGTGCACGCGCTTATCGCGCACATCATCATAAGCATCGTATGCCTCGACGATACGCCCCACCAAGGCATGGCGCACCACGTCGGCACGCTCGAGGTGAGAAAATGCGACATCGTCGACACGGCCTAAAATCCGCTCAACGTCGGCAAGACCGCCGCGACGACCCACCAGGTCGCGCTGACTCAGGTCGCCGGTAATCACAAACTTGGAGTTAAAACCCAGGCGCGTCAGGAACATCTTCATCTGCTCGGGCGTGGTATTTTGCGCCTCGTCGAGCACCACGAAGGCATCGCTCAGCGTGCGGCCGCGCATGTAGGCAAGCGGGGCGATCTCAATCACGCCGCGCTCCATGAGCTCATCGGTGCGCTCGCGATCCATCATGTCAAAAAGGGCGTCGTAGAGCGGACGCATGTAGGGGTCAATCTTTTCCTCGAGGGTACCGGGCAAAAAGCCCAGATTCTCCCCCGCCTCGACAACCGGACGCGTCAAGATCAGACGGCCCACCTCGTGACGCTTGAGCGCGGCAACGGCGAGCGCCATGGCCAGATAGGTCTTACCGGTACCGGCGGGACCAAGGCCAAACGTGATGGTATGCGAGCGGATGGCATCCACGTAGCGCTTTTGGCCGAGCGTCTTGGGGCGAATGGCACGACCGCGATACGAAAGCAGCACATCATCGCGAAGCGACGTAGCCTCGTGCTCACCGTCGCGCAAGACGGCCAGGCAGCGAGAAACATCGTCGGCAGACAGCGTGCGTCCGGCGGCCGCCTCGCGAAAAGTATGGTCGAAAAAACGCGCCACGAGCTCGACCTCGTCCGGGTCACCGCTCACGGCGATGCTGTCGCCACGGACGACCACATGGGCACGAACCAAACTCTCGAGTGCACGAAGGACACCGTCGCCGGCGCCCAAAACGCGCGAGGGGTCAATACCCTCGGGAACGGTAAGTCTAATCTTCGAGGCTTCCATGAACCTCCCTGCGTGCATGGACCAAGCCGGAATCATCGACTCCGATGATAGCAACATCGAGCAGGCACGGGGCTGTGAGTCCACAGGTATCGTCAAGACGGGCATGATGGAACGAACCGAGCGTCAGGTTGTCGCCATACTCAAGCACGGCACGCTCGACGGTTCCCACGCGACGGCGAGCGTCGGCAATGGCGAGTTCCTGCGCCGCGGCCCTCATGCGGCGGCTACGCTCGGCCATAACCTCGGGCGGCACCTGGTCGGGCATATCGGCAGCAAGGGTACCGGGACGCTTGCTGTAGCGGAACACGTGCATACGCGAAAAGCCCACACGGCGGCACAGTGCCAGCGACTCCTCAAACTCCTCGTCCGTCTCACCGGGAAAACCGACGATGACATCGCACGAAAGGGACACCTGAGGCAAGTTGGTGCGAATCATGCGCACCGTTTCCTCGAAGGCCTCGGCGCTATAGGGACGGCCCATGCGATGCAGTGTCCTGGTGCAGCCGGACTGCACGGGCAGGTGTAAAAACGGGGCGATGCGCTTCGGATAGCGCGCCATGACCTTAAGCAGGGACTCGGAGATATCCATGGGCTCGACCGAGGAAATGCGCACATGCGGAATGGACGTGCGCTCCATGATCGCCTCGAGCAGCTCATCGATCTCGACGTGTTCATCAGTCGCGCTCTTGCCATCGTAGGCGCCCAGGTTCACACCCGTCAGCACCACCTCGGGCACGCCGGCCTCCTGTGCCTCGCGAACTTGCTCGAGCACGGACTCGACCGGCACGGAGCGCTCGGGGCCGCGGGCCTTCCACACAATGCAATAGGTGCAACGATGGTTGCAGCCGTCCTGGATCTTCACGCCCAGACGCGAGCGACCGAGCGCGTCGACAACCTCGCCGTCGCTGCAGGCGGGAACGTCATCGGACTCAACGCCCAGCACCTCACAGACGCGTTCGGCGACATCGATCTTGGACGGCTCGGCGATCACGCGGTCCGAGAGCTCCAGCAGCTCCTCGGGATGCAGATTGACCACGCATCCGGTCACGACCACATAGGGCTCGTTTGGATAGGCCAGCGCATGGCGAACGGCCTTACGGGTCTTGGCCTCGGCCTCGCCCGTAACGGCACAGGTGTTAATGACGATCAGCTCAGCATCCTGAGGCTCCACCATCGCAAAGCCCAGGCGCATTAGATCGGCAGTGATACGGTCGGACTCAACCCGGTTGACACGGCAGCCGAGGTTGACGACAGAGATATGAGGTGCGAGCACGCGGGCTCCTTAATCGAGGATGTCGTCGAGGGCACTCTTGATACGGTCGGTCACCGACTTCTTACCGGATGCGACGTCATCGCCCATCTCGTCGGCAAAGGCGCGAAGCAGCTCGCGCTGCTTATTGGAAAGGTTCGTGGGGACGACCACACGCAGCTGCACGATCAGACGACCGCGCGAACCGCCACCGCCGATACGCGGCATGCCGTAATTGTTGACGCTCACGGTGTCGCCGTACTGGGCGCCAGCGGGGACGCACACCTTGACGACCTCGTCAGGCATAATGCCCTCGACCTCGATCTCGCATCCGAGCGCAGCCTGCGCAATCGAGATATCGCTCACGAGGTACAGGTCGTCGCCGTTGCGCTTAAAACGCTCGTGGTCGGCGACGCGCACGTTGACGATCAGGTCGCCCGACGGCTCGCCGCGAAGGCCGGCCTCGCCAAAACCACTCACGCGCAGCTGGCGACCGGTCGAAACACCGGCGGGAATATCGATGTCAATTTTTTCGTGAGAAGGCGTGCGGCCCTGGCCATCACAGGTCTCGCAGGGATGGTCGATGACCGTGCCTTCGCCGTGGCAGTCGGGACAGGGCGAAGAGGACTGAACCTGGCCCAGGAAAGAACGCTGGACCGTCGTCACATAGCCCGTGCCGTGGCAGCGGCTGCACTGCTTTTCCTGTGCGCCCTCGGCCCTACCGGTGCCGTTGCAATCCTCGCAGGGGGCAAGGCGGTCATAGCTGATCGTCTTTTTGCAACCGAGTGCCGCCTCCTCAAGGGTCACCGAAAGGGAGATGGCCATATCGCGGCCGCGACGACGCTCACGGCGATTTCGGGCGCCACCGCCGGCACCGCCGCCAAAGAACGACGAGAAGAGGTCGTCCATGCCCATGCCACCAAAGATATCGTTGATGTCGACATAGCCAGAGCCACCGGGGCCGTCCGCGGTGCCGTAACGGTCGTAGTTAGCACGCTTCTGCTCGTCGGAAAGAACGGAATACGCCTCGTTGAGCTCTTTGAACTTGGCCTCGGCCTCGGGGTCGTCCGAAACGTCCGGGTGTACGGTACGGGCCTTCTTTAGAAACGCGCGCTTAATCGTCCGCGCGTCGGCATCCTTGTCGACGCCAAGTACCTCGTAGTAATCCCTATTTTCCGACACGACCGAATCCTTCCGACTTTCATTATTGTCACAGTGCGTCCTATACCCAAGCTGGGCCGGCCGCAAACAGAGGGGTTGATGTTATTGCATTGCGTAGGGCGAAAGCATGGCACGTTGCGAGCAGCTCGCAAACCAAACCGACACGAGCGCAAACATAAATCCGTTGGCAAAACCGTTGGCAAACTGCATCGCGCCGCGCTTCCACCACAGCAGGCTGCGGTGCAGCACGCCGTCCGAGACCACCATGAACAGGCCCATGGCAAACGGAATAAAGCACATCACGGCAAAGGCCGAGAACACGCCCGAGATGGCCGACAGCACCAAAAACGGCGCCACGATGCCCATCAGGTAAAAACCGGTACGGGCCTTGCCCTCCAGACGCTCGGCCTCGACATGAGCGCGGCCGACCAGATCGCCACCCGAGGCACCGTTGGTGCCGGCGTGACCCATGCCGCCAATGCGGACCTCGTCGCCATCGTGCGTACCGGCAGGAAACTCAATCGTCTGCTCGGAGGTCACACGGACACGGCCGCTGCCGCCGCAATCGGGGCAGGGGTCGGCGACGACCTTACCGGAACCGCCGCACTCGGGGCAGACCGACTGAAACGTGCCGGCACCGAACAGGAAGGACAGGTCGACATCGATGTGGCCGCGACCACCGCAGCTCGGACAGGTATGTGCATGCTCGGACGAAACAGAACCCGAGCCGCCACAGTGGCCACAGGTATCGAAGCGCGTATAGCGGACGGTCTTGCGGGCACCGCCCTTGGCCTCCTTAGCGTCGAGCTTGATATCGACGACCACGTTGGCGCCGTTCTCGGGATTATAGGCAGCCTGCCCGCGACGCGGCTGGCCCCAGGCGCCACCAAAGGGAAAGCCGCCCTCAAAGGGATTGCCATAGCCTGCGCTGCCGGCGTAGCCGCCGCCATAGGGCGAAGCCGTAGGAGCGCCGGCGAAGGGGTTGCCCGAGCGCATGGCGTCGTAGCGCGCACGCTTCTGCTCGTCCGAAAGCACGGCGTAGGCCTCGGAAACCTCTTTAAACTTTTCCTCGGCATCAGGTTCTTTGTTGACGTCCGGATGGAGCTTGCGGGCCTTTTGCTGGAAGGCCTTCTGTATATCACGCGAGGTGGCGTCCTTGGAGACACCCAAAATCTCGTAGTAATCTTTTTCGTTCATCGTCGCCATGCGCGGCAACCTCCTGCTCACAGCAGCGTATATATTGCGGTAATTCTACCCGAGCGGCCTAAGCTAGACCCCAAAACAGCTCGAACAGCACATTTCCATCGAGCCAGCCCAAGTGGGTGGGCGCTAAACGGGCGTGGGCACGACCTGCGATAACGTCTTTCGAGGCGACGCACCCCGCATGCCCCTCGACATAATCGGGCACCCAAGTGGCAAGACCCAACTCGAGCGCACGGTCACAGGCCGCCACCAGCTCGTCTGCAGCGATCACGCTTGCCGAGCGAACCAACAGATCGGGCCCAATGCCACGCGTCATGCGGCAGGCGAGCATCAAATCCTCGGCCGCAGCCTCGCGCTGCGACAGATACTCGGCATCAAACGTCGTCGCGGCGTCGTCGCGTTGCACCAAGCGCACGCGATACGCATCGCCGCGAGCAGGCACGTCGGGAAACAGCCCGGCCAAGCGATCGAAATCCTCGGCGTCGAGCATACCGGCGGCAGAGCGGCCCAAGCCCAGATAGCCCCGTCCTGTCCAATAGGCAATGTTGTGGGCACACTCATGTCCGTCGAGCGCGTAGCTTGCCACCTCATACGGGTGATAGCCGGCCGCACCCAGGCACTCACGCGCCGCGTCCATGCACGCAGCCTGAAAATCCTCGTCGGGCTCGAGCGACTCGTCGCGACACGCCATGTGGTAGAGCGGCGTGCCCTCCTCGAGCGTGAGCGGGTACACCGACACATGATGCGGCGCCGCCGCCAGCACGCCATCGAGCGTGCGTTGCCAGCTTACGGCGGTCTGCCCGGGAAGTCCGCACATCAGGTCGCAGGACACATCGAGCCCAGCGTCCTTAACCGTCGTGATGGCAGCGAGCGCCCGATCGGCATCGTGAATACGGCCAATCGCAGCAAGCTCGGCGTTGTCAAGGGTTTGAACTCCCAGAGAGACGCGTGTGACACCGACCTTGGCAAGCGCAGTGGCAAGCCCGGCGGTCAACGACTCGGGATTGGCCTCGCAGGTAAACTCAACGGGCTTGCACCACATGCAAATACGCCGGGCAAGCTCCACCAGACGCTCTCCTGCCAGCGACGGCGTACCGCCGCCAACATAGACGGTGCGGACCTGCGCAAGCGCGCCTGCGTCGCCAAAGGCATCGAGGCGCGCATACAGTTGCTCAAAATAGACATCGAGCGCAGCACTCAGGTCGCACGAAGCAAAACTGCGTGAGTCAAAGTCGCAGTATCGGCACTTTTGGGCGCAAAACGGCACGTGGACGTACAGCGCGGTAACGGCCACCGTTAGGCCTCCAGCGGATGAGCGGGCACCGACTCGCCGGCGGCAAGCGCGGCCTCGCAGGCCACCACATCGCGCTCGATATCATCGACCAATGCCATGAACTCCTCGTATGTGGAGCAGCGCACCACCTGCGCGCGCCAGGCGGCGGCATGGGGCATGCCCTTAAGATACCAGCTCGCGTACGTGCGGGCACGTGACATAAGCGGCAACAGCTCATGCGTGAGCGTCAGGTGCTCGCGCAGGGCATCCAGGCGCTCGACCGAGCTACGCACCGGTACCGGCGTGCCATCGAGTGCAAGGGCTCGAGCATCACCGAACACCCAGGGGTTGCCATAGATACCGCGCGCGATAAACACGGCACTGGCGCCCGAGTTGCGCAGGCGTTCCGCCGCATCCTCGGCGCAGAACACATCGCCCGAACCGATAACGGGAATCTCGACGGCGTCGGCCACCTCATCGACGACCGACCAATCGGCCTGGCCCGTATAGAGCTGCGTGGCACAGCGGCCGTGCACCGCCACCGCAGCTGCCCCTGCCCCCTCGAGCATCTGGGCAAACGTCGCGGCATTGCGGTCTTCGGCGTAAAAGCCCTTGCGAATCTTCACGGTCACGGGAACATGCGCCGCGCCCACCGCTGCCTCGACAATCTGCTCGGCCAGGTCGGGCGTACGCATAAGCGCCGAGCCCTCGCCCTTGGTAACGACCTTGCGAGCCGGACAGGCCATGTTGATATCAATCAATGACAGGCGATCGCCCACGCGTTCCTCGACGGCAGCGACGGCACCCGCAAACTGATCGGGCTTGGAACCAAAGAGCTGCACGCAGATCTGCTGCTCCTCGTCGGCCGGCAACACCAGGCGCCACGTCTTGTTGCTGGCATAGGCAAGGCCCGCAACGCTCACCATCTCGCTGTAGGCAAGGTTGGCACCGCGGCGGCGACACATGATGCGATAGGCGGGGTCGGTTACGCCCGCCATGGGAGCCATAAGGAACGGCTGCTCGGCATAGGCGCCCAGCAGACGCTTGCTGTATTCAGAAAGCGCCATGGACTTACTCGTCTACCTTTAGGATCGCCATAAAGGCCTCCTGCGGGACCTCGACCGAACCGATGGCCTTCATGCGCTTCTTGCCCTCTTTCTGCTTCTCGAGCAGCTTGCGCTTTCGCGAGATATCGCCGCCATAGCACTTGGCCAAAACGTCCTTGCGACGCGCCTTGACGGTAGAGCGGGCAATGATCTTGTTGCCGATGGCGCCCTGAATAGGCACCTCGAACAGCTGGCGCGGGATGATTTCCTTGAGCTTGTCACACAGGCCGCGGGCCAGGCCATAGGCCTTATCCTTGTGCACGATAAACGAAAGCGCGTCCACCTCGTCGCCCGAAAGCAGGATATCGAGCTTGACGAGCTCGGAGGGGCGATACTCGTTGAACTCATAATCGAGCGAGGCATAGCCCTTGGTGCGGCTCTTGAGCTGGTCAAAGAAGTCCAGGATGAGCTCCGCGAGCGGCATGTCAAAGCGCATCTCGACCGATTTGCTCGTGAGATGGATCATGTCGGTCGTAATGCCGCGGTGCTCGATAGCGAGCTGCATGACGGCGCCCGTATACTCGGGCGGGCAGATAATCTTGGCCTTGAGGTAGGGCTCCTCGATGCGCTCGATGCGCGTAGCCTCGGGCAGATCCTGCGGGCTGCGGACATCAATCATCTCGCCGTCGGTCTTATAGACGTGATAGTCCACCGAAGGGCTCGTAGCAATGAGGTCAAGGTTGAACTCGCGCTCCAGGCGCTCCTTGACGACTTCCATATGCAGCAGGCCTAAGAAGCCCACGCGGAAGCCAAAGCCGAGCGCCACCGAGGTCTCGGGCTCCCACACCAACGACGGGTCGTTGACATGCAGCTTATCGAGAGCGTCGCGCAGATTCTCGTAATCCTTGTTGTCAATTGGGAACAGGCCCGTGTAGACCATGGGCTTGGCCTCGCGGTAGCCGGGAAGCGGCTCGGGGCAGGGATTCGACGCCCAGGTAAGGGTGTCGCCCACGCGAACGGCCTCGGGGTCCTTCAGGCCCGTGACCACGTAGCCCACCTCGCCGACCGTCAGCGCGTCGACCGGCGTCTCGGCAGGACGCTTGACGCCCACGCCGTCGACCAAAAAGTCACCTTCTGCCTGCATCATACGAAGGGTATCGCCCTTTTTAATGGAGCCGTCAAAAACACGGACCGTGGCAACGACGCCGCGGTACTCATCAAAATACGAGTCCAGGATGAGCGCCTTGAGCGGCGCGTTCGCATCGCCCTTGGGCGGTGAGATCAAGAAGACGATAGACTCCAGCAGATCGTGAATGCCCTCGCCGGTCTTGCCCGATACGCATACGGCATCGTCGGCAGGAATCGCCAGGTCATCCTCGATCTCGGTCTTGACCTCGTCGGGGTGTGCAGAGGGAAGGTCAATCTTGTTGATGGCGGGCACGATATCCAGGTTGGCGTTCATGGCGAGCGTCGCGTTAGAGACGGTCTGTGCCTCGACACCCTGCGTGGCGTCGACGACGAGCACCGCGCCCTCGCAGGCGGCCAGCGAGCGCGAGACCTCATAGGTAAAGTCCACGTGGCCCGGTGTATCGATCAGGTTGAACTGATACGTCTCGCCATCGTCGGCGTCATAGGAAACGCGAACGGCATTGGACTTGATCGTGATGCCGCGCTCGCGCTCGATATCCATGGTGTCGAGCAGCTGCGACTCCATGTCGCGCTCGTCGACGGTATGGGTGAGCTCGAGGATACGGTCACTGATCGTGGACTTGCCATGGTCGATGTGCGCAACGATAGAGAAGTTGCGGATGTGGGAAATGTCAATTGAAGTATTCATGCGGACTATCTTACCCGAGCGGTACAAAAAATGGAGCCTGTTCCATAAAACAGGCTCCATTTATGCGCGTAATCTGTGTGGTGTGAAATTTACAACTTAGGCGTTGATGCTGTTCACGAGCTTGGCAAGACCGGACTTGCGGTTGGAAGCCTGGTTCTTGTGGATGACATGCTTGGCGGCAGCCATGTCAAGACGCTTGGTGACGGTCTTGAGGGCAGCCTGGGCCTTCTCGGCATCGCCCTCGGCGACGGCGGACTGGACGTGCTTGGTCAGCGTCTTGAGCTCGGACTTGACAGCCTTGTTACGCATGCGAGCTGCCTCATTGGTGCGGATACGCTTCTTCTGAGACTTGATGTTTGCCACTTCTGGAGTTCCTTTCGAGTTCCTTGCAAAAAATGTATGACACCTCTGAGACACGGTGAGGTCATGCAAGCGCCTACTATAGCACGCTCCCCCTCAAAGGGATAGAACGAATTTGTCAAATAGGCAGGTATCATCACGATTTTCTCAAGATGTTCGTAATCCAGAGCAAAAGCGCGGTCTCCGAATCGGCAGAACCCTTCAGTGCGAGCTCCACATCGACCGCGCCCTCGAGCGCGGCAACGAGCTCGGTCATCGAAAAACGACGGGCCCAGGTAAGGTGATTTTTGACCTGCCAGGCCTGAAGCTTGAGCGTCGCGGCCAGCTCACGACCCTGTCCACGCGCATCGAGTGCCTTGGCGACGATAAGCTCGCGAATGCGCCCGCACAGCAGCGTGTAGGTCCACACATAGCTCTTGGCGGGCAGTAGATTGAAGAGCTCAAGCGAGCGGCGCATGTCACGGGCCGAGACCGCATTGAGAAAGTCCCAGGGCTGAACTTCGGCCGTGCGCACGATCCAGCGCTCTACATCGGCAAGCTCAATTTGTGGCGCCTCGACCATCTGGGCAAGCTTGGCCAAGTCGTTATCGAGCATGCAGGTGTTCTCGCCCGAGCGCGAAACGAGCTCCTCGGCGGCGGCCGTAGAGATGGACTTTCCGTGCTGCGTCGCCATCTGCTGCACGCGGCGCGGGAGCTCCCAGCGCTTGGTGCCCGAACAGTCGATCACGGCCTTCTTGTCAATCTTGGCGATTGCCTTATACAGGCGCGTATTCTTGGCAAGTGAGTCGGCAATAATGAGACAGACCGTCGTGGGGCTGGGACTTGCGAGGTACTCGACAAGCGGTTCCGAGACCGCCTTGGCAAGCTTGGAGCAGCCGTCGAGGATCACCAGGCGAAACTCGCTGCCCATGGGAAAGGTATTGAGCGAGCCGATGATCGACTCGATATCGGGATCTTTCGTCATGTCGCGTTCATCGAGGTTGAACTCAACCATACCCGACTTTTCCAAGCGAGCTTTCATACGCGAGACGGCGTGGTCGCGCTTGACCCCATCGCTACCGACGATCAAATATGCCGGCAGCAGACCGGTTTCGGACATTGCGCTCCCCTCTCGCAGGCTCTCATGTTTGTACCGTGCCATTTTAGCCCAGGGGTTGGTCCCGCGCCAACGACGGCATCACGGTCGCTGGCATCGCATGGCAAAGCCCTTCGCGGTCGGCGTGACGGTAATGTCGCCGTGTTCGATGGTGCATGCGAACGCACCACCCGCTTCCTTAACTGCATCGATGCAGGCATCCGACGGATGGCCGTAACGATTCCCCTCGCCGGCGCTCGCGATAGAGAACTCGGGCTTAAGCGTGCCCAGCAGGTCTGTGTCGACGGAAACTTTTGAGCCATGATGCCCCAGCTTGAGCACATCGATATCTCCCACCTCCTGTACAAACTCGCGCTCCTGATCGAGCTCGGCGTCACCAGTAAGGAGCACGCGCAGGCTCTTGCCTTCCTGAGCGTAGGAGAGCAGCAAAACAAGAGAGTCCTCATTGCCCTCGCCATCCACCGTGTCAAACGGCCACATCACACGAGCCCGAAATGCGCCGATATCGACCGTGTCTCCGCGAGCCACCTGCCGATACGTTACACCCGGGCGATTCAGGACCTCAGTAGGCGCGCCGTCAAGTGCATCGGCCGCGACCGCAATGGTTCCAACCGAAAAACGATCGAGTACGTCGGGAAGACCGCCCCAATGGTCTTCGTCCCAATGCGTCACGAAGACGGCATCGATATGGTGGACGTTATTGCGAACCAACGCCGACACCACGCGGTCATCGAGCCCACAGTCGACGAGTGCCACGGCGCCACCCTGACGAACCAGAATCGCATCGGCCTGGCCAACATCGAGGACCGTTACCGAAGGCGGCGCACATCGATCCCAATAGACATACGGAACACCCGCTGCGAGCATTAAACACAGCAGCCCCGCTGCCATACTCCGCGCGCGGGGGCGTGGCCACCAGACCAAGATGGCCACCAGCGCGAACGGCACCACATATACCAAGGGCGTATCGGGCGGCACGCTTACGGATGCGCCCGGAACGGCAGCAAAGAGCTGTTCAAAGAACAGCGCACAGCGGGCGACAATCATGGGCACCACGAGCGCCCCGTGACGCAGCAGCGGCACAAGCGAGCAGGGCACCAGCACAACCGATACAGCGAGCAGCATGCTTATCACCGGACCGATCACGGCATTTGCAAGTGGGGCAATGAGCGAAAACGTCTCAAATGCGGGAATCGTAACGGGAAGTGTCGCCAGCTGCGAGCACAGCGTGACAGACAAAACGCTGGCGACACCCGATGGCATGCCCAGCTCGCCCAAGGCGTAGGTGGCGTAGGGGCAAAAACAAAGGATGGCAAAAACACTGACGCACGAAAGCTGAAAACCCATTTCGAACAATACCGTCGAACGCAGCAACACAAAGATTGCCATGGTGACGAACAGAGCCGAGAGGCCATGCCGACGACGTCCGGCGCTGTTGGCGACAAGCGTCGCCGCCACCATGCAGCACGCGCGCACGGCCGAGGGAGAAGCGCCCGTAAAAACGGCATAGGCAGCGAGGGCCAGCACCAACAGCCCCCGCTGCAGCCCACGAGAGAGGCGTGTCTTTTGCAGGGCGCTCTCAATCACAAACCCCACGATGGCAAGATGACTACCCGAGACAGCGATAAGATGTGCGGTGCCCGTTACCGAAAACCAATCGCCCGCCGGCTGGGCACGCAGCTCGGCCGAGCGTCCGCAGACAACGCCGGCAATGAGCGAGCGCGCTGGATCGGTCGCGGGCGCGATAACGGCAAGGAGCTCGTTTCGAAGCCAAGACAACGGGCCTGGAGGGCCCTCGTCGATCGATACCAACCGGACGACTTTAACCTTTCGAAGCTCGCCCCGAAGCACGCGTGAGCGCCCATACGCATCATTCTCAAAGCGCGAAATTCGACCGATAGCACGTACATGCGAACCGGCGCCAAGCTCACGATCACACGACAGCCGTACCTGACCCAAACGCTTTTCGCCCGCATACGCATCACAGGTATAGGAGTACGCACCGTCATTGATGGACGGGTCGCCGTACACAACAAACTCGAGACTGCTCGCAGCCCGATTATCCAACGCCCTCGAAGCGCGCAGCGCCCCTATCGCCCAACCCGCGGACACGACCGCTCCCGCCACGAGGCCGAGGGCCGCGGCATACAGCCATCGCCTCCACCGCACAAGGCGCATGCAGGACCGAGCCAATACGATGCACCCTGCTGCCGCAACGGGAATGGCCATAAGCAATGTGACGGGCGCCGCCCGCTCTCCCAGCAGCGCATCGGCCGCCATGTTAAGCACTAGCCCACAGCTCGCACACAAGCCGGCACAAAGGGCTATCGTCCACGGCATCAATGGGCGCGGTGGCATCACATGCTCGCGCTCGGTCGCACTCATACGCAGATGCAATCTTTAATTTTGGCGAGTTTCTTCTCACCGATCCCCGATACGCGCATAAGGTCATCGACCGAGGCAAAGGCCCCGTTTTGCGTCCGTTCGTCGATAATTGACTGGGCCATAGAAGGCCCGATGCCCGAAAGCGTCTGCAGCTCCGCCGCACTTGCCGTATTGATGTTCACAAGTACCGACGAAGACCCCGCACCAGGAGTCGTGACGGCACCGCTGTCGGTCCCGTCCGACACCGCAGCCGTTTGTTGCTCCCCTACCGTCGGCACATGGATCTTTTGACCATCTGTGATCTTGGACGCACGATTAAGCCCTGTCACATCCGCCTCGGCCGTAAGCCCTCCGGCGGCATCGATCGCTTGGGATACCCGCGCTCCGTCTTTGAGCCGGTACACGCCAGGCCTCGCAACAGCGCCATCAACATCGACGTACACCTCGGCAGCAGAAGAACTCTTGACCGACGATTCATCGGCATCGTCAGGTGACGCATCCCCGGCCCCGCGCACATCCGAGGCGCCCGCCTCATCACTACGCTCAAACGACACGTTGCTGGAATGGCCACCAAAACTCGCCATCGCCAAGCCGCTCGCGGCGGCAATGACAACCAGAATCGCCACGACCACCGCCTTATGGCCGAGCAGCTTTTCTGCCCAGCGGTCCATCCGTTTAACCCGTTCGTGTTGCTCGCGCTGCGCCATAGCAAACACCTCCCAACACCATCGTGTCAGGAAACGAACGCCGCAGCCTCCGCACGCCCACACCGGTTTTCGCGGTCAAACCAAAAGCTGACCAAAACCTTGCGGAAAAGTGTCCATTTATTCAGGCACACGTCGACAAATGAACCGTTTATCGCCTAATGCCCAGATAGAAAAAGACCGACGATGCAAAATCACCGCCGGTCTATACACAACATTATTCGTGATCTTGGTAAATCTCACGTGGAGCGAGCTCGGAATGTTTGCGTTTTAAGGTCTTAGGGGCCTTATACGTGTTGCTCTCGAAGTCGATATACTCGGTCTGTTTGAGCAAACGCTCAATCATCTCCTCGTGATCGAACAGCTCCCACGCCTCATGCACGGCATCAAGTTTAGCGTGCGTCTCGGGGCGGCGCGGCATAAACAGCGTGCAGCAGTCGGGAGCGGCCTCAGTCGAGATATCGAACGTACCGATCTCCTCAGCGCGTGCGATGATCTCCTGCTTGTCCGAACCGATCAACGGACGGAACACGGGGATCTTCACGGCCTCATTGACGGCCATGATGTTCTCGAGCGTCTGGGAGGCAACCTGACCGAGCGATTCACCGGTCACGATAGCCTTGGCGCCCTCGATATGCGCAATGCGCTCGGCAACCGAATACATGATGCGACGGTACATGATCACGCGCAGGTTGCTGGGGCAGGTAACCGAAATCTCGCGCTGGCAGTCGCCAAACGGGACTACGTACAGGCGACCGATCTGGACACCCGGCTCAAGCGCACGGATGATGTCCTGTCTCTTATACACATCTGACGCTGCCGACGAACTCTAGGGTGTAG
>CABSNH010000017.1 GCA_902478985.1 uncultured Collinsella sp. | reverse complement strand
GGCCCGTGGGTTATACCCTAAGAGCAAACCACCCTTTTTAAGGGTGGTTCTGATTCACGTCACCTTGCTCGCGTGTACGGGTTTTCGCTGACTTGTGCTCAACAAGGGCGGTTATATTATTTTCGGGTCTTGAGGGGCGTGGCCGTCATGGTCGCGCCCCTTTTTGCTGGGCTGGGTACTCATTGGGGACAGACTTAAATGAGTGCCCAATGAGCGGGTACTCATTTAAGCCTGTCCCCAATGAGTGGGTGGAAGGTTGCGGGTTCTTTACGGGAATGTAGCGTGGGCTGCGGAAACGTGGTTCTTTCCGTAAAATAGAGCAATTCGTGTAAACGCAGGGAAGGGACATTCATGGCAGACATGATCGAGATCAAGCATCTCAACAAGTACTTTGGCGACCTGCATGTGCTCAAAGATATCAATCTCACCGTCAAGCGCGGCGAGAAGCTCGTAATGATCGGGCCTTCCGGCTCGGGTAAGTCGACGCTCATCCGTTGCGTCGATTATCTGGAGGAGCCCACGTCGGGCGAGGTTGTCATCGACGGTACGCCGCTCACCAAAAAGAACCACCTGGAGATGGCTCGCAAGTATAGTTCCATGGTGTTCCAGCAGTTCAACCTGTATCCCAACATGACGGTGCTCGGCAACCTGACGCTCGCGCCCATCAAGCTGCAAAAGAAGAGCAAGGAGGAGGCGACCGAGATCGCCATCGCCGCGCTCAAGCGCGTCGGCATGGCGCATAAGGCCGGCGAGTATCCGCAGAATCTCTCGGGCGGTCAGCAGCAGCGCATCGCCATCGCCCGCGCCCTGTGCACCAAGCAACCCATCATCCTGTTTGACGAACCGACCTCGGCGCTCGACCCCGAGATGGTCCAGGAGGTTCTGGACGTTATGATTGAGCTCGCGCAGGAGGACATCACCATGATCTGCGTGACGCACGAGATGGGCTTTGCGCGCCAGGTGGCCGACCGCGTCATCTTTATGGAGGACGGCCGCATCCTGGAGGAGGGCACGCCCGAGCACTTCTTCGATAACCCCGAGAACCCGCGCTGCCGCGAGTTCCTGTCCAAGATTCTGCACTAGGCGCGGTGATGGACATGACGGATATGACGAGGGCGGCCGTGTCGCGCCGTCGCTTTTTGCAGCTGGCGGGCGCCGGCATGCTTGCGCTGACGGGGACCGCGCTTGCCGGTTGCGGCAACTCCACCAGCGGCGAGGGCTCCGACAAGGGGTCCAAGCTTGCGGCCATCAAGTCGCGTGGCCATCTGAATGCCGGCGTTAAGAAGGACGTTCCCGGCTATGGCTATTACGACACCGCCAAGGGCCGCTTTGAGGGCATGGAAGTCGATCTGTGCTACCAGATCGCCGCTGCCGTCTTTGGCGTGAGCTACAAGGAGGCCCGCGCCCAGGAGCTTGTCGAGTTTACCGACGTAACGCCCAAGACGCGCGGCCCGCTGATCGATAACGGCCAACTCGACGTGGTCGCGGCGACCTACACCATCACCGACGAGCGCAAGAAGAGCTGGGATTTCTCGACGCCGTACCGCACCGACTACGTGGGACTCATGGTCAAGAAGCGTTCGGGCTTTACCTCGATTGAGGACCTGGACGGCAAGGTCATTGGCGTGAGCCAGGGCGCCATCACGCAGAGCCTGATCGAGCAGATGATCAAGGACAACGGCTTTAGCTGCAAGCCCGAGTTTAGGGCCTTTAGCGGCTACCCCATCATCAAGAGTTCGCTCGACGCCGGCAATATCGACGTCTTTGCCATGGACCGCTCCACGCTGGCCGGTTACATGAACGAGACCGTTGAGCTGCTGCAGCCCGAGGTCAAGTTTGGCGAGCAGGGCTACGGCGTGGCGACCAAGAAGGGTTGCGACCTTTCGGCCGTGGTCGATCAGGTGATTTGCGATCGCCTGGCCGACGGCTGGCTCGACCAAGAGGTCAAGACCTGGGGTCTTGTATAGGCGCATCGTCCAAGGAAGGAATCAAATGCTCGAAGGATTATTTGACGCCGACCGTTGGTCGACGACATTTCAAAACATGGGGCCCTTCTGGGAGGGCTTTGGCGTGACGCTGCAAGTGGTCGTTGCCGGTCTGCTGCTGTCGCTGGTGCTGGGCACGCTGCTGGGCGTGTTCTCTACCACTCGCTCGCGCGTGCTGCGCGCCATAAGCCGCGTGTACGTGGAGTTTTACCAGAACACCCCGTTGCCCGTGCAGGTGCTCTTTATGTACATGGCCGGTCCGCAGTTTTTGCAGGCCATAACCGGTGCCGACCAGCCGGTGCGCATCGCGCCGTTCGTGCTGGGCTTCTTGGGTGTGGGCCTGTATCACGCGGCCTACATTTCGGAGGTCATCCGCACTGGTATCGAGGTGGTTCCGCGCGGTCAGATGGAGGCGGCCCAGAGCCAGGGCTTCACCCGTGCGCAGGCGTACTGGTACATCGTGCTGCCCCAGACGTTCAAGATCATTCTGCCGCCGCTGTGTAACCAGGCGCTCAACTTGGTCAAGAACACGTCGGTGCTGGCGCTCGTGGCCGGTGGCGACCTTATGTACCGTTCCGACAACTTTGTGAGTCTGTACGGTTACCTGCAGGGATACATCGTCTGCTGCCTTATGTACTTCATCATCTGCTTTCCGCTCGCCATGCTGGTGCAGTGGCTCGAGCGCCGCTCCAAGGAGCGTCCGCGCGGCGTGAGCCTGGCCGAGCTGGGGCTCGACAACGTAGAGGAGGCCTAGCGCATGGAAATCTTCAACGCGACCAACCTGCTCTACATTTGGGGCGGCTTTGTTAAGACGATCGAGATCTCGGCGCTGTCGATCTTTTTCTCGCTCATCTTTGGCACGGTGCTGGCGCTCGTTAAAAGCTATGCGCCCCGCCCGTTCCGTATTTTGGTGAGCGCCTATATCGAGCTGTTCCGCTGCACGCCGAACCTGCTGTGGATCCTGTTTATCTACTTTACGGTGCAGGGTTTGGACATTGTGATTTCGACCATCGCCTTCACGCTGTTTACCAGCGCTGTTATGGCCGAGATTGTGCGCGGCGGCCTCAACTCGATTCCGCGCGGCCAGTTTGAGGCAGCGCAGAGCCAGGGCTTCGGCTTCTTTGCCACCATGCGCTACATCATTCTGCCGCAGACGTTTAAGACGATCATTCCGGCGCTGTTTAGCCAGTGCACGACCGTCATTAAGGACAGCTCGTATCTTTCGGGCATTAACGTGGCCGAGCTCATGTACACGGCCAACGTTGTGATGGCCCACGCGATCGATCTGTCGCAGGTGCTTATGCTCTACGGCCTGGTGTTTGCGATGTACTTTGTGCTCAACTTTGGTATCTCGCTGCTGGTTCGCGCATATCAGAGGCGAATGGTGGCAGCGTAGAATGTGGCAAAGGGACAGCCCCTTTGCCACATAGAGAAAGGAATCGCGATGAGCGATCTGGAGAACAAGAAGAATCCTGTGGTCATTACCATCGCGCGCGACTTTGGCGCCGAGGGCCACGAGATTGGTCGCATGCTTGCCGACGAGTTGGGGATTCCGCTGTACGACAACGAGCTGCTGGTGCGCGCGTCTCTGCGCGCGGGCGAGTCGCTCGATAAGATGGCCGCCTATGACGAACGTCTGGCCGTGGAGAACATGGCGTTCCTGCCCGACCGCTACGATGCGCGCTCGTACTCGGACAAGTTGTTCCAAAAGATGAGCCAGGTGATTTTGGATCTGGGCGAGACCGAGAGCTGCATTATTGAAGGTCGCCTGTCCGATTACCTGCTGCGTAACAACCCCAACCATATTGCCGTGTTGGTGACCGCACCCTTTGAGGACCGCGTCGAGATCGTGCGCAAGAAGCGTGGACTTAACAAAAAGAAGGGCGCCAAGCTGGTCAAGCAGCAGCAGAAGGCGCGCGAGGCGTTCTACAAGCGCTACAGCGCCGGAAAGTGGAAGATGACGAGCGGCAAAGACATCGTCGTCAACCGCGCCAAGTTGGGACGCGAGGGCTGTAAAGACGTTATCGCCGCCGCCTACCGCTACAAAGTGGCGCAACTCGAAGGCTAGCCGATCAATAACCACCACAAAGGGGACAGTGAACTGCCTCCCATTTCTTGGACATCGGGAAATGGGAGGTTTTCCATGAGTATAGACCTCAGGGTGAAGCACGACCTGGAGTCCAGGAGGCGGGCCGTCGAGCTCTTCGACGCCGGCGTCGGCTGCAAGCCGGCGGCCGAGGCCCTGTCCGTCCCCCGCGAGACCGTGAGAGAATGGCAGTGGGTATACCGGGCGTTCGGAAGCGAGGCGCTGCTGTCCATGGGCGGGAAACAATCCAGTTACACATTCGAGCAGAGGGTCGCCGCGGCGTCGGCCGTGGTCGACGGCGGGATGGCGAAGGCCGACGCCATGGCCGAGTTCGGGATCAGGTCGAAGTCCCCGCTGGAGCGCTGGTGCAGGCTCTACCGCGAGGGCGGCGCCGAGGCGCTGCGGCCCCGCCCGAAGGGCAGGCCGAGGGGGTCGAGGTCGAAGCCCCGGGCCCGCACCCGCGAGCAGGAGCTCGAGGAGCGCTGCCGCAGGCTCGAGGCCGAGGTCGCCTACCTAAAAAAATTGCGCGCCCTGGTCGAGCGGGACGGGCTCTGACCAGGGCGGCGGCCGAGGCGGTGAGGGCGCTGCGCGCGGAGGGGCACTCCCTGCGCCACCTGCTGGAGTGCTCGGGGCTCAGGAGGTCGACCTACTACTACGCGTGTTAGCGCTAATCTAAAATTGACCACTTTCGCAAACGCATCTCGCCGAATGCGCTAACGCGCTTTCGCCGACCCCGCTAACGTACTTTCACCAACTGCGCTAACGGAACTATGCTCCGATCGGGTATCCGACCCGGGAGGAGCGGGATATGGAGCGAAACGTAATGGGAGAGCTGAACGTCTACAGGGGGTCCGGCGCGAAGCCGAACTTCAGCGAGATCGCGAGGAGGCACGGCATGGACCGGCACACGGTCGCCAAGTACTGGCGGGAGGGCGAGTCCGCCGCCGACGGGAGGTCCGCGAGGGGCAGCGCCTTCGACCCGCTCGAGGAGGTGATCCGCTCGAAGGCCCAGCTGCCCGGGATGACCAAGATGGCCGTCTACGCGTTCCTGCGCGAGGGCCGCGGGGAGGGGCTGCCCGGGTACGGCGCCTTCACCGCGTGGTGCCGCGCGCACGACGTGCCCTTCGGGGGCGCGGGCGGCCGCGAGCCGCACCCGCGGTTCGAGACGCCCCCGGGCAGGCAGCTGCAGTTCGACTGGAAGGAGGGCATGAGGCTCGTCGACTCGGAGGGCGAGGCCTTCGAGTTCAGCGTGTTCACCGCGACGCTCGGCTACTCCCGGAAGCACCGCTTCATACCGGTCAGGAGCCGCACGCTCGACGACCTGCTGTCCTGCCTGCTCGCCACCTTCACCCGCCTCGGCGGCGTCCCGGAGGAGTGCATCACGGACAACATGTCGTGCCTGGTGACCGTCTCGGGCCGCAGGAGGACCAGGCAGGAGAGGGCGTGGCGGTTCGCGCGGGAGGCCGGCTTCGAGCTCAGGCTCTGCGCGCCGCGCTCGCCGCAGACCAAGGGCAAGGACGAGTCGGCCAACCGCTTCCTGAACCGCCTGCTCGCCTACGGCGGCGAGTTCACCGGGTGGAGCGGCCTCGCCGAGGCGGTGGCCCGGGTCGAGGCCCAGGCCAACTCGGAGCCGAACCGCACCACCGGCCTGCCGCCCGACGCGCTGTTCATGCGGGAGAAGGAGAGCCTGCGGCCCATCGGGAACCTCCGGCTCCTCGAGTCGATGGTGGGCGACGTGAGCGTCCAGACCGTCCCGCCGACCATGCTCGTCAGGGCCGCCGGCAGGGAGTGGTCCGTGCCCAGGCGCTGCATCGGCCGGCGCGTGAGCGTCGTGGCGATGCCCGGCGGCCAGGTCGTGGTGAGGATGGCCGGCGAGGAGGTCGCCGTCCACGACGCCGCGTCCGGGCCGTCGAGGCCCATCAACTACGACCCCGACCACTACGGGCAGGCCCTCGAGGGGAAGCGGGGCCTGGCCGACGCGGACATCGCCGAGGCCGCGCGCGCCAACCTCGCGCTGCTCGACTCGCTCGGAGGGGCGTGATGGGCGCCGTCGCGGAGGGCAGCCCCTCGATCAGGGCGCAGGCGAACCTCTCCGCGCTCGGGCTGCACGAGATGGCGGCGTCCCTGCCCGACTACGTGAGGATGGTCGCCGCGGGCGAGCGGGGCTTCGCCTCCGCCCTCGAGGAGATGACGCGCGTCGAGGTCGCCGCCCGGGAGGTCAGGATCACCAACCAGCGCATACGGTCGTCGGGGTTCCCCTACGTCAAGGGGCTGGCGGACTTCGACTGGGACTTCCAGCCGTCGGTCCCGCGCGCCGAGATCGAGGAGCTCGCGACCCTGAGGTTCGTCGAGCGGGCCGAGAACGTCCTGTTCGTGGGGAGCCCCGGTGTGGGCAAGACGCACCTCGCCGTCGCGCTTGGCATCGAGGCGGTCAGGGCGGGGCGCGAGGTCAGGTTCGTGGACTGCGCCCGGCTCGTCGAGGACCTGGAGGACGCCTCGTCGCGCGGCATCCTCAAGAAGAGGCTCAAGTACTACGCCCACTCGAGGCTGCTGATTATCGACGAGCTCGGCTACCTCGACGTCGGCAGCGCGGGCGCGGACCTGCTGTTCCAGTTGATATCGACGCGCTACGAGCAGCGCTCGACGATCATCACCACCAACGTGGGGATCAGCGGCTGGGGCAGGGTGTTCGGGGACGACGTGGCGGCGAGCGCGATCGCGGACAGGGTGTGCCACCACTGCCACCTGGTCAAGATAACCGGCAGGTCCTACAGGCTGAAGGACCTGCCGAGGGACGGGCCCGTCAAGCCGTGACCGGAATCGGTGAAAATACGTTAGCGCAACCGGTGAAACCGCCTTTGCGCGAACGGTGCGCCTGTTTAGCGAAACTGGTGAAAAATAGATTGACGCTAACAGAGGACAGGACCGTGGTGGACGGCAGGAGGGTCTACACCCACGAGAGGCTGAGGCGGGCGCGCTCGTCGCTGTCGTCGCTGGTGTCGGCGGGGACGCTGTTCACCTACCTCGACCCCGCCCTGGCCAAGGCCGGCCCGCTGCCGTCGACCAACAACATGATCGAGGGAGGGGTGAACTCGCAGCTGAGGGCCGTCCTGCGCAACCACCGGGGGCTGACGTCGGTCAAGCGCGTTAAGGCGGTGTTCTGGTGGTGCCACGCTCATTCGGGGGACGCGAGGACGGCGCGCGAGAAGCTCGCCACGATGCCGACCGACGCGGACATCGACTTCCTGTTCAGCGTCTACTCCGCCTCGCCGTCGCGCGAGGACGGAGGGCCGGAGTGGGGCGACAGGGCCGTGTGGGAGGACCTCCACCACAGGGACCCGTACCCGTTCTGGCTGGATTAATGGATGGAAACGGATGTTCTATCGGGACACACATTTTGTCCTATAAGCCGGCTTTTCTTTTGGCGGTTACTCGATCGGTTTGATGTTTGTGGAACAGGTTATCGGGTTGAGGAGAAATGGGGTCATGCAGCGGCTCTCAGAGCGCCTGCCGCAATTCCCCGCCAATACCTCTGCGGCTTCTTCGCATGGAGTCCATCCTGCTTGGCGTTTCGTTGCAACAGCCCACTTGTCCACCGGTCAAGTGAACTACTGGAATAAATACAGCGACACGCTTGTCCGTTACAGTCGCTATATCTGTGTAAATCGCCGCGATAAATACGGCCTGTGCTCGGCTGTATACCAGCTACGCGTATGTAGATTCATATCGCGTTAATAAATCGGCTCAAGCGTTTGCAAAACGCGCAAGTAACCGCAAAAAGCGATCATCGCGTAGGTAGATTATTGGCGCCCTGTTGCTTAATCAAAATTAAGCAATTGCTTAAAACAAAAAAGGTCAGGCACTAGGTGCCTGACCTGCAAACTTCTGGTCGGGACGACTGGATTCGAACCAGCGACCCCTTGACCCCCAGTCAAGTGCGCTACCAAGCTGCGCCACGTCCCGAAGCTTTTGTTTGTTGCTCTGCTCTCGCTCGCAACAGGGAGTATATTAACCCGAAACTTTGGACTTGTGCAAGAATTTTTTTAATTATTTTTGAGCAAGTCTAAAATTGTATCTGCGAGCTGGGGTTTTGTTAGTACGGGAAGTTCCTGTGTACCCGCTGTGCTCACAATCCAGGCCTTGTTGGTGTCTGTTCCAAAGCCCGAATCGGCGCGCGAGACATCGTTGGCGATGATCGCATCGCAGCCCTTGCGGGCAAGTTTGCGCTTAGCGTACTCCACGACGTTATCGGTCTCGGCTGCAAATCCGATCACACGGCGCTCGCCCTTTTGGCGTGAAAGCTCGGCCAAAATATCGACCGTCTCGATCAGTTCGATGCGATCCAAGCGTTCGTTGGCCTTTTTGAGCTTGTGGTCCGCAGGGGATACGGGGGTGTAGTCGGCGACGGCGGCTGCACAAATGGCCGCATCGGCCGTCTGAAAGGCACCCAGCGCCGCCTGCAGCATCTCTGCGGCGGTCTGCACGCGCACGCACTCCACGCCGTGGGGGACATCGAGCGACGTCGGTCCCAGCACGAGCGTGACCTCAGCACCGCGGCGAGCGGCCTCCCCTGCCAGGGCGATGCCCATCTTTCCCGACGACCGGTTGCCGATAAAGCGCACTGGATCGATCGGCTCATGCGTGGGGCCGGCAGTGATGACAATTCGTTTACCTGCAAGGTCTTGGGGCGCGGGGTTGAGCACCTCGCAGATGGCTTCGACGATGTCCTCGGGCTCGCTCATGCGCCCCGTGTCCACGTCGCCGCAGGCAAGGTAGCCGCTGCCGGGTCCCACCACATGGACGCCACGGTCGCGCAACGTGGCCATGTTGGCCTGCGTCGCCGGTGCCTTCCACATGCCGTTGTTCATAGCGGGTGCGATCACGATGGGTCGCGGCGTGGCAAGCAGCGTGGTGGAGATGAGGTCATCGGCGATGCCGTTGGCCATCTTGGCGATGATATTGGCCGTCGCGGGCGCCACGACAACCAGGTCGGGCTCCTGCGCGAGCGAAATGTGGTGGATGGGGTCGGAGGGATCGTCGAACAGGCCCACAGCGACCGGCTCGCCCGTAAGCGCGCGGAAGGTGAGCGGCCCCACAAACTCCGTAGCATGCTCGCTCATAACGACCTTGACGCGCGCGCCGCGCTTTTGCAGCAGGCGCACGATATTGCACGACTTATAGGCGGCGATCCCGCCGGTAATGCCCAGCAGGATCGTTTTTCCCTCAAGTTGCATTGAATTGTTGGGTGCCGCCGTCATCATTTAAGCTTCCTTGCTGGGGAGCACGAGCAGGCGGTGGCAATACGGGCAGTGCGTAATCTCACTACCGTCGTGGTTTAGGTCGCTCATGGACGATGCCTGCAGCGCGGTATGGCAGACCGTGGGGATGTTGCCCTGAATGGTCTCGACGGCCAGGCCGCGGAACTGCTTGAGCAGGCGCTCGTAATCGGTGAGCACGTCAGTCGGCAGCGTGGCAGCCAGCGCGGTGCGCTCCTTGGTGGCGGCGTCAATTTGAGCCTGGAGGTCGGCAGCCTTAGCACGAGCGGCCTTGGTATCTGCCTTCACGCCCTCCTCGAACTTAGCGATAATGGCCTGCGCGCGAGCCTCGCGGTCGAGCGCCTCCTTATGGGCGACAACGACATCCTTGCGGGTGTGCTCGATCTTGTCCAGTCGCTTCGCCAGGGTGGCAAGCTCATTCTCCAGGTCCTGCACCTCGCGGTAATCAGAGCCGTCGACGTGACGCTTCTTGGCGGCCTCGATGGCGTTGTTGGTCTGGATCTCGGTGGTGTTGAGGTCGTCGAGCTCAATGTCCAGGTCCTTGCGCTGGGCGTAGAGCTTGGTCATCTCGGCCTTGAGCTTAACGTAGGTCTTGCGCTTAGAAGCGAGCTCCTTGAGCTCCGGCATATTGGCAAGTTCGCTCTTGTTGCGGGCGAGCTCCAAATCGATCTGTTGCAGCTTGAGTAGCGTAGCGCCGGCGCTCATAAGTTCTCTCCTTTTGTCACAGTCCACCATTGGCAAGGGTTCAGTATTTTAATCGTATGACGGGGGTCGACCCCGGCGTCAACTGCAGAGTTCATCAAGATATCCACGAACGGCTCCTCGGAGCGGTCGTGGCCGAGCAAGATCACCGGCAGCCCGCGCAAGGCAAGGTCCTGCGCCACGTGGTAGCCCGCCTCGCCCGTCACGACAACATCTGCGCCTGCGGCAATGGCGAGCTCTCCAAAGTCGCCCAAGGAGCCGCCCAGAATGGCGACGGTGCGGCACGGGTGCTCGGCTTCGCCCCATACGCGCGGGTCGCTGCCAAAGGCCGTGGCGGCACGGTTGGCGAGATTGCGCAGGTTGCAAGCATCGTGGAGGTTCGCGAGTGAACCCAGACCGGTGAGTTCAGGCTCGTCCACATGCTCCAGCGAGCTTATGGGCTCAGCGTCCAACAGCTCACTCAGGCGAACGCGCGCTTCGTGCGAGCGGTCCAGGTTGGTGTGAAGCGAGATGATGCTCACGCCGCAACGAGCCGCCTCGTACAGTGCGGCGCTGCACTGGGGATGCGCGGAATCGGCCGGACAAAAGGCCTCGGGCGCTTTGATATAGATGGGATGATGCGTCAGCAGCACGTTGGCGCCGGCCTCCTGGGCGCGGTGCACGTTGGCCTCGGTCGCGTCGAGTGCACAGGCAACACCGGTGATCTTTGCAGCGGGATCTCCCACAGATAGCCCAACATGATCCCAGCCCTCGGCGTCTGCCTTGGGATAGCGCGCCAGCAGCACACGTTCAAGCTCGGCGACAATCATGCGGCACCTACGATCGAGAGCAGCGTCTGGGCAAAGTCGTCCAGGTCGGCAGGATTCACGCGGTCATCAAACGAAATGCGCAGCGACCCCAATGCCTGTTCGCGACCAATGCCCATGGCGCTGAGCACGTGGCTCGGGTCCATGCTGCCGCTCGAACAAGCCGATCCGGCCGAAACCTCAAAGCCGGCGGCATCGAGCTTGATGATGAGCTCCTCGGAGTCCATGCCGTCGACGTAGATCGAAACCATACCCGGCAGACGATCTGCCTGCGCGTAGTCGCCCATGGTGGCGTGAATGTGCGGATGGGCCGTAAGCGTGGCGTAGAGCTTGTCAGAAAGGGCTTGCAGCTTCTCGCGCTCCTGGGCCACATGGGGCACCAGCGTGTGGGCGGCAGCGGCAAAGGCCAGCTGCGTGCGTAGGTCCTGCGTGCCGGCGCGACGTCCGGCTTCCTGTCCTCCGCCAAAGATGCGAGGGCGCAGCGGCGTGCGGTTCTTAAGGTAGAGCGCGCCGGAGGCCACGGGACCGCCAATCTTGTGGGCGGCGACGGACATGGCATCGACGCCCAGCTCGGTGGCATCGAGCGGAATGTGCAGATAGCCCTGAATGGCATCGGTATGGAACAGGGCACCCACGGTATGCGCGGCCGCGGCAAGCTCGCGGATGGGCTGTACCACGCCGGTCTCGTTGTTGGCGGCCATGATGCTCACGAGCGCGACGTCATCGCCGAGCAAGTCACTCAGCGCGGCAGGCTCGATGTAGCCCGCACGGCAGGGCTGCACCAGGTCGACGGTAAAGCCGGCGGCACGCAGCAGCGGCAGGTTGTCCAGAATCGAATCGTGCTCGATGGCAGATACGATCACGCGGTTACGCTTGCGGTCGCGCTGGCGAGCGCCCTCGGCAAGACCGAGGAGCGCCAGCTGGTTGGCCTCGGTGCCGCCATTGGTCAAGATAATCTCGGACGGGCGGACGCGCGCGCCAAAGCTGCGGGCGATCTCGCGACGCGCCACTTCCAGGCGCGCAGCGGCCTTGCGGCCGAGCGAATGCAGCGAGTTGGGGTTGACGCCGGCAAGCTCGCTATCGTCGTACTCGCGCTGCGCATGGAGCGCCTCGGCGCGCATGGGCGTCGAGGCAGCATAGTCAAGATTCACGGGTATGCGGTTTTGACCTGCGGTCATAGGGGTTTATGCCTCCTGTGCGGCCTCGTTGCCCAGCTTCTGCAGCAGCGCAACCTCGGCGGCGGGATCTTCGGACTTAAATACGGCGGAGCCGGCTACGAGCACGTTGGCACCGGCCTTGACGACCTCGGCGATGTTTTTGGAAGAAATGCCGCCGTCGACCTCGATCATGGGCGACACGCCGTGGCGCTCGCACATGGCCTTAAGCTCGTGGAGTTTAGCAATGGTACCGGGGATAAAGCTCTGGCCGCCAAAGCCGGGGTTCACGCTCATGAGCAGCACCATGTCGACAACGTCGATGATGCTCTCGAGCACGCAGACGGGGGTGGCGGGGTTGAGTACCACGCCGGCCTTGACGCCGCGCTGCTGCAGATGCGTGAGCGTGCGGTGCAGGTGCGTGGAGGCCTCGTAGTGCACGGTGATCATGTCGGCACCGGCGTCGGCATACCAATCGACCGTCTCGTCGGGGTTCGACACCATGAGGTGCGCGTCGACCGGCACGTCGGTGGAGCGCTTGACGGCCTTGAGGATGTCAACGCCAAAGGTGAGGTTGCCGGTAAAGTGACCGTCCATGACGTCGAAGTGCACATAGTCGGCGCCGGCGATCTTGTCGAGCTCGCCCTTGAGGTTGGCCATATCGGCCGAAAGGACAGACGGAGCGATTTTGATGGAACCCATGGTAGTAGCCTTTCTGTGCTAGTCAGTGAGTCCGTAGAACTCTTGAGAGGGGACGCGGTCGGTAAGAATCTCGAGCGCCCTATCCAAAGTAACACCGTTGTAGAGCGTTTGCTCCACGGCAAAGGTGAGCGGAATGTCTACGCCCAGTGAACGGGCGAGTTCGCTGACGCTGCGGGCCGCAACGGCACCCTCGACCACCATGTGCGTGCGTGCCTGGTACTCGTCGAGTGACACGCCGTGGGCAAACTCGTAGCCAAAGGTGCGGTTGCGCGAATGCTCCGAGGTACAGGTGGCGATGAGGTCGCCCATGCCGGCAAGTCCCATGCAGGTCATGGCCTGTCCGCCGCGGGCGTGCACCAGGCGGCTGATCTCGGCCAGGCCGCGCGTCATGATAAGGGCGAGCGTGTTATCGCCCGCGCCGGAGCCGGCGGAAATGCCGCACACGATAGCGATGACGTTTTTCATGGCGCCGCATACCTCGACGCCGGTCATGTCCTGCGACAGGTAGATGCGGAAGGCCGTAGATAGGAGCAGGTCCTTAAAGGTCTCCCCTACCTGCGGATCTTTGCTAGCGATGACGGCGGCAGAAAGTCCGCCGCGGCAAATCTCCTCGGCATGGTTGGGGCCGGAGAGCGCCGCCACGCGCGCCTCGTTGCCAATCTCGCTGGCGATGACCTCGCTCATGAGCAGGCCGGAATCGGGCTCAATACCCTTGGTGAGGCAGAGTACCGGGGTGTCGGCGGCGATGAAGGGTGCTGCCTGATGGCATACGCTGCGCAGGTGCGTGGAGGGCACGGCAAAGATAATGGCCTCGGCACCGTCGAGCGTCTGCGTCAGGTCCGTCGTGGCAACGACGTTGCTGGGCAGCTCGTAGTCCACCAGATAGCGGGGGTTACGATGCTCGCCATTGATGCCGGCGGCCGTCTGCTCACTATGGGCCCACATGGTCACGTGCTCGGCTCGCGCGGCGGCAAGGCCGGCGACGGCGGTTCCCCAGGAGCCGGAGCCAATCAGCGCAACATTCATGACTCTCTCCTACTTATCGTCGGGTTCGGTGACGCGCTTGGTAAACGAGAGCTTGGACTCCTTGCCCGTCATGAGCTTTTTGATGTTCGCACGATGGGCCCACACCACGGTGATACCGATCATCGCCATGCAAAACTTGAGACCCAGGCTGCTGTACGGAAAGACCGCACAGACGGCGATGGGAAGACCGATGGCCGCGGCAAGCGAGCCCACCGACACAAACTTGGTGATGGCAACGGCCACGATAAACATACCCAGCAGCGAAAGTCCGATGGGCCAGTACCAGGCGAGGATAACGCCCAAGCCCACGGCAATGCCCTTGCCGCCGTGGAAGTTGAGGTACGGCGAGAAGATGTGACCCCATACCGCTGCCAGGCAGATGACGCCGAGCATCCAGTCGCCGGGAGCTCCAGGCGCCATGATGCTCACAGGGAAGCCATAGCCAACGCCCGCGATAAGCGGACGGGCGATAAGGACGCAGATGGCGCCCTTAAGGCAGTCGAGCAGCAGCGTGAGCGCGGCCACCTTGGGGCCGGCCACGCGCAGGGCGTTGGTGGTGCCGATGTTGCCGGAGCCCGCCTTGCGAATGTCGGTGTGGTTGAACACGCGGCCCAGGATCAAGCCAAACGGAATCGCTCCGATAAAGAACGAGACCACGGCACAGATGGCGGTCAGCAGAATCGGATTATGCATCCTTTTGCTCCTTCTTCCTAAAGAAGAGTCGAATGGGCGTGCCGGAAAAATCGAAGGTCGAGCGCATGCGGTTCTCCACGTAGCGCTGGTAGGTGTCGTTGACCAGGTCGCTGTGGTTGACGAAGAACGTAAACGTCGGCGGGTTGACGCCCGTCTGGGTCACGTAGTGCATGCGCAGGCGACGCTTGCCGTCCACCACGGTGTGGCCAAACTCGCGCAGGTCGGTGAGGAAGGTGTTGAGGCGCGAGGTGGTGATCTTTTGCGAGCGCGTCTTCTCGGCTGCGTCGACCATCGCCCAGATCTTCTCGACGCTACGGCCGGTCAGGGCCGAGATGCGCAGGTACTGGGCCCAGGGAGCCATAACGCCCAGACGGCGGTCGACGGTCTCCATGCAGGCCTCGCGCTTGCGGTCATCGTCGAGCAGATCCCACTTGTTGAGCAGAACCACGATGGCGCAGCCGCGCTCGATGGCCAAGCCCATAACCTTCTGATCCTGCTCGGTGACGCCCACGGAGGCGTCGACGACGAGCAGCGCCACGTCGGCGCGGTCGATGGCGCGCAGGCCGCGGACCATGGAGTAGTACTCGATATTCTCGTACACGGTGCTCTTCTTGCGAATGCCCGCGGTGTCGACCATGCGGTAGTGCTTGCCGTCGCGCTCGACGACGGTGTCGATGGCATCGCGCGTGGTGCCGGCGATGTTGGACACGATGGAGCGATCGGCGCCCAGGATGCGGTTGAACAGCGAGGACTTACCGGCGTTGGGGCGGCCGATGATAGCCACGTTCAGCGCATCGGGGAACTCGTCGGCGACCTCGTCCTCCTCCTCGGGCAACAGGGCCACGATGTCGTCGAGCAGGTCGCCCGTGCCGTGGCCATGCAGGGCCGAGAGCGGCGTGGGCTCACCGATGCCGAGCGAATAGAACTCCCAAATGTTGTCGTTTTCGCGGTCGGGGTTGTCAAGCTTGTTCACCAGCAGAAAGACCGGCTTATCGCAGCGCTTGAGCATGCGGGCGACCGACTCGTCCTCCTCGGTGACGCCGATGCGGCCATCGACCACAAACAGAATGACGGCTGCTTCCTCGGCGGCAGCAAGGGCCTGGTCGCGGATGGACGTGGCAAAGACGTCGTCGCTCTTGAGCGGCTCGATGCCACCCGTGTCGACGATGGTGAACTCGCGGCCGTTCCAATCGGCCGTGTGATACGAGCGGTCGCGCGTGACGCCGCGGGACTCGTGGACGATGGCGTCCGAGGTCTGGGCCAGGCGGTTGACGAGCGTGGACTTGCCCACGTTGGGGCGTCCGACGACGGCGACGATAGGTTTCATCTGCTCTCCTTTAATGGGTAGGGTCAGCGGGAATAGTTGAATTGGCGGGCGTTATGCCAAGGATGTGCTCCAGGGTATCGAGCAGCTCGTGCGGCATGGTCGATACCACATGAACCTCGGCGCCGCGACCGGTAAGGCTTGCGAGTAATTCGTCACGATGATACTCGTCAAGGGTCATGCCGTCGGCGTTGAACATGAGCTTAGGCACAAAGAGCATAACCCCTGACAGGTCCTGCGGCAGCTGCTCCAAGATGTCGCAGGCAACGATGAGGCCGGTCACGTCCACGTTGCCGCCAAAGTAGCGGTTTTTGATGGCCGTGACGGTACCGGCAAGGCCCTGTGGAGACTCCACAAAACGCGCCACCGTATCGCGCGCGCTGGCGCCCGAAAGGCACAGCAGGTGCTGGCTACGGGCGGCGATGACCTCGCGAACGCGGCGCAGACGCTCGGTATCGGCGGCGAGCACGTTGTCGGTCTCGTCCAGATAGGATCGGATCATGCCGATGCCGTCGTAGTACTGCGGGTAGCCGTCGTAAAAGTCGGCCTCGGGTGGCTCGATGCCGGCATCCAGGTAGAACTCGTCGCTCATCTGGAAGGTGTGGCGGCCAAATCGTTCGAAGGCACGGTCCTGGAAGGGACGGATCATGGCGATGGTCTCGCGCGCCAGCTCGGGCTTGTCGCTGTAGGACCAGCTAAAGCGATTCTGGTGCTTAGTAAAGCCCAGAGGCACGATGCCCAGGCTCGTGATCTGCTCGTGCTCCTCGCAAAAGCGTAGGGTTTTTTGCAGCTCCTCGCCGTCGTTCATGCCAGGGCACAGCACGATCTGGGCGTGGATCTCGATGCCGGCGGCCATGATGGTCTCGAGCACGTCCATGCCGCGCTGGGCGTTGCGGCCCATCATGCGGCGGCGGACGTCGGGGCTCACGGCGTGGACCGACACGTTCATGGGGCTCATATTGCGTTGGATGACGTTTTGCACGTCTTCGTCGGTGAGGTTCGTGAGCGTGACAAAGTTGCCCTGCAAGAAGCTTAGGCGATAGTCGTCGTCGCGGATGTAGAGCGTAGAACGTCCGCCCTTGGGCAGCATGGTCATAAAGCAGAACACGCAGGCGTTTACGCAGGTGCGCATGCCGTCGAAGATGGGGCCATCGAACTCAAGGCCCCAGTCCTCGCCGGGAAAGCGATCGAGCTCGACGGGGGTGACGGTGTCGTCGCGCGGGTCGAAAACCTCCAACTCGACGGTGTCGTCATCTGCCTCCCATAGCCACACGATCATATCGGTCAGTTGCTCGCCGTTGACCGTGAGCACGCGCATGCCCGGCTCGATACCCACATCCCACGCGGGCGATTCGGGACGCACGTTTTTAACGAGCGCGCCCTCACCCGGCTCGGGGTCGCGGCTGCGCCCGTAATCGGCCACCTCGGCGGCGTATGCGGGTACGGTCTGGTCCATGATTAGCGGCAAAGCTCCTTGATGCGCTCGACGGCGCGCTCGATGTGTTCTTGCGGGGTGGAGGCTCCGGCTGTGATGCCGATGTGGTGAGCGTCGGTAAACCACGCGGCCTGTAGCTCGGAAGCTTCCTCTATGTGATGTGTGCGCTCGCAGACATCGGCGCAAATCTGCGCCAGGCGGCGGGTGTTGCCCGAGTTCTTGCCGCCCACCACGACCATGCAGTCGCAGCGGTTGGCAAGTGCGGCTGCTGCCTGTTGACGCTCGCTCGTGGCGGCGCAGATGGTGTTGATCACGCGCAGCTCTTGCACGCGCGGGGTGATGGCAGCCACGACCTCGGCCAAGTTCTGCGCGGTCTGGGTGGTCTGTACAACGAGGCCTACCTTGCCCTTGAGCGGCAGCGCGTCCGCATCGGCGGCGCAGCTTACGACCTGCGCGTCATCGCCGGCATGGCCCAGGATGCCCTCGACCTCGGGATGGCCCGGCTCGCCCACGACGAGCACGCGATAACCCTCGCGTACCAGGCGCTCGGCGGCCACGTGGACCTTCTTGACGTAGGGACAGGTGGCATCGACCACGTCGAGGCCGCGCTCGCGAGCGGCATCGATTACCTGCGGCACCACGCCGTGCGCGCGAATGATCACGGTGCCCGATGCGGCGTCGTCCAGGGTCTCGGCCAGACCGACGCCCGCCTCGGCAAGCTCGCACACCACGATGGGGTTATGGATGAGCGGGCCCAGCGTGTGGACCTGAGCGTTCTCCCCCACTTGCGGGGCGGCCGCCAAGGCCATATCGAGCGCGCGCTGCACGCCGTAGCAGGTGCCGGCGTGGGCAGCGATTTCGATGATGGGGGCGTCGACCTTTCCGGTTACAGCCTCGGCAGTGTTCATGACTTCCTCGCCCATGGCTAGAACCTGCCCGGGTGCTCGGCACACAAGTCATCGCGCATGGCGTAGACGCGACTCATGGCTTCGGACTCAAACCATGCCAGGCGTTCCTTGCGCTTGAGCTCGGCCGGAGCATCGGAAAGCGAGACGGCCTTGCCGGCACGGATCCAGCACTTTTTGGGGCGCATGATCTTTTTGCCCGCAGGCGTGATATCGGACCAGCCGCAGATGGCGAGCGGGTTGACGGGCGCCTTGCCCATCTGTGCGATGAGCGCAAAGCCGCCGTGGACCTCGGGCTTGATCTCGCGGGAGCGAATGCGCGTGCCCTCGGGGAAGATCAAGACGTCCTCGCCGCGCTGCAGCGCATGCTGGGCGGCGCGCAGGCACTTCATGTCGGCGGTGCCACGCTCGACGGGAATACCGCCCACACGGCTAAAGGCCCAGCGTACGATCTTGCTCTTGGCAAACTCGGACTTAAAAATGGGGCGAATGCGGCGGCCGCCAAAGAACAGCGCCGTCTCTACAGCCAGGAGCTCGGCCATCGAGGTGTGGTTGCAGATGACCACGCTTCCGCGGCCTTCCTGGCGCTCAAACAGCAGGTCGTTGTCCTCGACCTTCCAGCGCCACATGAGCTTGGAGAAGACCCAAAGGATGCCCATGACTACGGCGACGGTGCCGCGGATGAGCGCCGGGAACTCGGCGTAGGGGGCGTTGTAGTAATCC